>JAFZYX010000015.1 GCA_017616055.1 Ruminococcus sp. | reverse complement strand
CCATTATAACTCTGTAGGTTATGATACTGCCAAGAGTTATCACCTTATGGGAGCTGTTGCAGACTCAACCGACGGAACTCACTTCTGTGAAAAGGGCGCAAATATCGTTGCTGGACTTGTAGCAGGAGAGATTAAAAAGCAAAACATAAGTGGATTAGCTTCATATCTTAAGTGATTAGTGAATAGTTGAAGCGGTTATACGTCGCTCCAAACATTCAAAGGATATCTTATATATAATAAAGCCCGAAAGCAACAATTATTTTGCTTTCGGGCTTTAATTAATGTGGACTAAATATTTATAGTTACTCAATAGTAACTTTTTTCATAATCTGAGGATTTGTGGGCTTGTCATTGTAGTCTGTTGCGCATTCTGCAATCTCGTCTACTACATCCATACCTTCGATTACCTTGCCAAATGCGGCATAGTTTCCGTCAAGGTGAGGTGCATCCTCGTGCATGATAAAGAATTGTGATCCTGCAGAATCAGGCATCATGGAGCGAGCCATTGAAAGAACACCTCTAGTATGCTTGAGGTCATTCTTTACCCCATTTGCGGCAAATTCACCCTTGATATGCCAGCCTGGACCACCTGTGCCTGTGCCGTTAGGGCAACCACCTTGTATCATAAAGCCCGGGATAACTCTATGGAATGTGAGTCCATCATAAAATCCCTGCTTTATAAGCTTCTCAAAGTTCTCACATGAGATTGGAGCGATATCGGGATAAAGCTCTATTTTTATCTTCTTTCCATTTTCCATTTCAATAATAACCATGATAAATTCTCCTTTATGTTAATAATCAATAAATGGTATCTCAAGTTTTCTGTTGGGGTCAAATTCTGTGGTGTCCGCTTCATGTCTTTCCTTTTCGGCTGCTTCCTTTGAAGCCTGTTCAGCGTGATACTGATCAAGAAAATCTAGTGTGGTAGGAGTATCGTTTTCGTCAGGTTTCGTAACAGGTATCATCTGCGATATTTCTCCATTTGCATCGGTAACTATCATGTACATCTGACCATTGTCATTAGGAGCAGTTGTCTCAATTATAATACCGAATTCATCTGTGACTATCTCACTGAAGAAATCGGTAGTTTCCTTGGTTTCAGACTCATCTTCAGAATCCTCAGTGGTACTTGTTGGCGTATAATTTGGAGGAGTAAGATTCGCTGTATTGAAAGGTGTAGTAGGATCAGTTATAAGATGAGGATGTTTTTTATTTTGTTTTGCAATATCCTCGGTACATGACTTACCTGCGATAATGATGAACGCTGCGGCGAGAATCGCGATGCAAAGCGCTATTAATGACCTTGTCTGCATACTTGACGCTCCTTATAAGGTTGATATGATATAATTATAAACCAATAATAGTGTATTGTCAAGTGTCCGAAAGTGACATTATTTGTATTGGTGTGTAATAATCGCCATAGATTGGGAATATTATATACAGGGAGGAGATAGTATGAATAATGATAAGTTAGATACAGAAAAATATAAAAAAGAGCTTATGAAACTCTATAGCAGAAGCTCTTTACATAATGAGAATTCGCTGAAAACAGAAAATGTACAAACAGAGGAGCTTCCTGATGATACTGTATATGCTGACTTTTCAGAAAACGACAGCAGCGAGTCGGATGACTACAATATCCGCTATCCCGAGCCAGATCTTACTGATTTGGATACAGACTATGGTCTAGATAATACTAAGGATGATGAGCCACCTGAATATGTCTCAGATAAATTATTTGGTAGTGATAGGGGCTATATATTGATTAATGTGCGAACTGGTGATGATTCTTCGGCAGTTGAGGGAGCTTTTGTGAAGGTTACAGCTGTAGTGGACGGTAAACGTCTTGTTCTCGCATCAGGCAATACGGACGAGAGTGGTATATCGCCGAAATTCTCGTTGCCAGTGCCGGATTTCAAGCAATCACAGACTCCGGATCCCGACGAGCGACCTTACAACCTTTTTGACGTTAGCGTTTATGCAAAGGGATTCTTCAGGGCCAGAAGTGTTGATGTACCTGTTTTTTCAGGAATAACCTCTGTTCAAAACTTTAACCTCATTCCTGTTCCGCTTATGATGAGTAGTGATGATGAAACTGTGACATATTATAATGCAGAGCCGAGCTTCGGCGGCGGAAAGGAGTGAACCATGCTTACAGGAACTCCATTTATTCCAGAGACTATTACAGTACATTTAGGCTTCCCTGATTCTGATTCACCGAATGTTGAAGTGGATTTTGCTTCATACGTCAAGAATGTTGCTTCAAGTGAGATATATCCAACATGGAACATCAGTGCTATACGTGCCAATATCTACGCTATAGTTTCGTTTGCGTTGAACCGTATATATACTGAATGGTATCGTTCGCGTGGATACGATTTCGACATAACTGCGACTACTCAGTTTGATCAAAAGTTCATAAACGGTCGTGAGTATTTCGAGAATATAAGCTATATCGTTGATGATCTTTTTAATGACTATGTTAGGCGAAAGGGGAGCGTAGAGCCGTTGTTTACTGCATTCTGTAATGGCACGACCACGACATGTAGTGGCCTTTCTCAGTGGGGAACGCAGTATCTTGCGGAAAAAGGTTACAATTCTCTGGAGATACTGAAATATTATTACGGGGAAGATATAGAGATAGTGCAGGATGCACCTGTACAGACTGCTATGCCATCATATCCTGGTAGTGAGCTGAGAAACGGCTCTTTCGGCAATGATGTCAAGTTTGTACAGATGTGGTTGAACCGCATATCTGGTAATTTTCCTGCTATACCTAAAATTCCTGCCGCAGATGGCATATTCGATACTCCCACTGAGAATGCTGTGAGAAAGTTTCAGCAGGTTTTTGGACTTGAGCAAACAGGCGTGGTCGATGCTGCTTCATGGTACAGGATAACCTATATATACACAAGCGTCAAGAAATTGGCAGAGCTTGATTCCGAAGGAGTACGTTTTGAGGAGATAGCGCCGAGTTTTACAGAAGACCTTAGTATCGGCATGCAGTCTATTGAGGTTAGTATGCTTCAATACTATCTTGCGGTAATAGGAGCATATTACGAAGCTGTTGTACCAGTTGAGATAACTGGATATTTCGGAGAACAGACTGAGCGTTCACTAAAGTCTTTTCAGCGTGTTTTTGGACTCCCACAGACGGGAGTTGCTGATAGAAATACGAGAAATGATCTTTACCGAGCGTATCAGGGTATAGTGGAAAGTGTTCCGCCACAGTATACCTATGTTGCACTTTATCCTGGTACTGTCTTGAGAGAGGGAGCTAATAGCGATTCGGTGAGGATAATACAGCAGTATCTTTCTTACATAAACAGGAGTTATTCTGATATCCCTGCGGTAAGTGAAACAGGCTATTTCGGACCGCTTACTAAACAGTCTGTAATCGCTTTTCAGCGGCAGTTTGGAATTGACCCTACTGGTATCGTGGGAGCTGTAACTTGGGACAGAATAGCCAGTGTGTACTCAGATTTGCGGTACGGTTTCGACAAGCGCCCTTATCAGAACCCTGGCTACACTATTAAGTAAATAATTAGTAGAGCATTGGGAGCAGTATAGACTAAAAAATATGCGCATGCGGTATAAGTGAATAATAATTTGGACGCTTTGAAAGTGTGACTATAGAGTGTAACTCTTAGTTTTATTATTGAACCAAAGGAGTTGGTCAAGTGCCATATACAGAGCAACAGAAAAGAGATCATATAAGAGAGCTTCAAAGCTATCTCTATGGGATATCATTATTTGACAGGCGCATTCCGCAGGTGCTTCCCGACGGAGTATATGACCTGCACACTGTGCAGGCAGTGAAAAAATTTCAGCGTGCATATGGGCTTCCTGAATCAGGGGAGACTGATACTGCAACATGGGACAGGATAGCAGCTGTTTACCGGGATTATCTCGAGGAAGCTCCTGCGGCTTATCATGTTTTCCCATCGAGAAGCTTCAAGGTATGTCAAGGTGACAGTGGAGAATTAGTCTATATTATTCAGGCTATGCTTTTGAAAGCTGCGGCATGGTACGATAATATGCCGAAAATTCCTATCAGCGGTGAGTTCGATGAAATTTCGTTAAAAGCCGTGACTGAATTTCAGAGTTTCTGCGGACTTGAAGAGAGTGGTACGGTTGACTGTACAACCTGGAATATGCTCGTCCGATTTCTTGAGGATAAGGCATGATGGTAAGATAGAAGCTCTTATTGTTAAAGTGATAGTTGTAACGTATTATGATATCTCAATCATTGTGGCCATAGAAGACTACGGATGTCATTTTTATTATAGGATTTTGAGGAGAAATAATCGGAGCTGAAATTACGACAGAATTGATCATTGCAAATAAACTGCAAATAAACTCAAATAAACTCTCCTCATCAAGAGGGGAGTTTTATTTGACTTTATAATAAGAATGTGATATAATAAATTAAATGTGTCTGTCAGCAGACAGGCGGAGAACATACAAAGGATTGATAATATGGATTATAAAGCACTTGCAGACTACCTTTTTCCAGATGTAAAGGAAACTCCCGAAGATATTGAGAAACGTTTCCCTGAAAGACTGCTCCCCGCAGGAGCAAACGTTACACGTATAGGCCCAAGTCCTACTGGCTTCGTACACCTTGGAAACCTTTATAACGCTATTATAGGCGAGCGTATAGCTCACCAGTCACAGGGCGTTTTCTATCTCAGAATAGAAGACACTGACAATAAACGTGAGGTTGAGGGTGCTGTTGAGACTGTCATCAATGCTATGGACTATTTCGGAGTCCATTTCGATGAGGGTGCTACAGCAGAGGGAGACAACGGAAAATATGGTCCTTACCGTCAGAGACAGCGTAAGGATATATATCATGTTTTTGCTAAGCTCCTTACGGAAAAGGGACTTGCATATCCTTGTTTCATGACCGCTGAGGAGATAGAAGCGGTGCGAGAGCAGCAGACAGCCAACAAGGAAAACCCAGGAGTTTATGGTAAATATGCTAAGTGCCGCGACCTTACTCTAGACGAGATAAAGTCAAATGTTGAGGCAGGCAAGGAGTGGGTACTCCGTTTCAGAGGCCAGGAAACAAGTGAGAACATTTCAGTTGAGGATGCTATTCGCGGAAAGCTTGAAATGCCAAGAAATAATATGGATTTCGTGCTCCTTAAGAGCGACGGTATCCCTACATATCATTTCGCACACGTTATCGACGATCACTTTATGCGCTCAACACACGTTATACGTGGTGAGGAGTGGATATCTTCTCTGCCTATGCACGTTGAGCTCTTCAATACTCTCGGCTGGAAGCAGCCTATATACTGTCATACTGCTACTCTTATGAAAATAGATGAGGAATCGGGCGGAAAGAGAAAGCTTTCCAAGAGAAAGGATCCTGAACTTGCTCTTGCTTACTATCAGCAGGAGGGTATCAGCAAGGATGCTGTATGGGAGTTCCTGCTTACCTTGCTCAATTCCAACTATGAAGAGTGGCGTCTTGCCAACCCTGAGGCTGACTATCATGAGTTCCCCTATACTCTCGATAAGATGTCCGTCTCGGGAGCGCTTGTAGATCTAGACAAGATGAGAGATATTTCTAAGAATGTTATTTGTCGCATGAGTGCGGAGCAGGTACGCGACGGATGGCTAGAATGGTGTAATGAGTATGACAATGTCTTTGCCAATCTTATAAACAAGTATCCTGAGAGAACTATCGTAGCCTTGAATATAGGCAGAGGTGGTGCAAAGCCAAGACGTGATATCGAAACATGGAAGCAGGCATGTGATTTTATGAGTTTCTATTACGATGAGACATTTAAAGTTACGGATAATATGCCTGAAGAGTGCGATGAAGCTACCGTGAAGGAGTTTTTCGGAAGATACCTTGCAACTTATAATCACAATGATGATTCGGCAGTGTGGTTTGACAAAGTAAAGGCTATAACCGAGGAAATGGGCTTTGCAGTAAAGCCTAAGGATTACAAGAAAAATCCTGAGCAGTTCAAGGGTAGCATAGTTCACATCACAAATATGCTGCGAATAGCTCTTACTGGGCACGCAAACGCTCCTGATATCTGGGAAGTGAGCCATGTTTTAGGCGAGGAAATAACACGCAATAGACTGGAAAAATTTGCGTAATCGTCAAGTAGTTTAATGCTTAATACGCTTCTGCGACTATCAAATAAGCTTTAGAATGATAATTTGTAGGGGACGGCGTCCTCGATGTCCCACCCGAAATATTAATGAATAAAGAGGAAATATAAAATGTCAGACAATAAAGAAAAGAAGAATTTTGAGATACCCCGTCCTGTTTTCCCGAAAAGATGTATAGTAACAGGTGGTATGCCATACGGCAACAAGGAACTTCATTTCGGTCATGTAGGCGGAATGTTTGTGTTCGCAGACACATTTGCTAGATTCATGCGTGACAGGATTGGAAAGGAAAATGTTATATTTGTAGGTGGTACAGATTGTTACGGTTCGCCTATTGCAGAGGGATGGAGAGTAAAGGTCAAGAATGGAGAGTTTAGTGGCTCTCTTGAAGATTTTGTACAGAAAAACCATGACAAGCAGCAGGAAACTCTTGATGCATACGGTATTTCACTCAATATCTTTGCGGCTTCCGGTCTCGGACGCTCAAAGGAGGTACACGCCTCGGTTACAGACCGTTTTATCAGCTCCCTTCATAAAAAGGGACAGCTCGAGCAGAGAACAACTATGCAGTTCTTTGACGAGAAAGCAGGAGTTTTTATAAATGGTAGACAGGTTATTGGTAAATGTCCAGTAGACGGCTGTACTTCCGAAAAGGGCTATGCAGATGAGTGCGACATGGGTCATCAGTATATGCCCGAGAACCTCATCAATCCGATAAGCACCCTTACAGGCGAGACTCCAACAATGAAGCCTGTTACCAACTGGTATTTCAAGCTCCGCGACTATGAGCAGCTGATGAAAGACTGGGTGGAGGAACTGAAAAAACGCAAGGATATCCGACCTGTTGTGTGGAAGACCATTGACGAGTTCCTTAAAAATCCAGTTATCTATATAAAGCGTGAGTTTGAAGAAAAGTATATGGAACTCAAGGCTTCCATGCCAGAACATAATTACATAGAAGAGCCCAAAAAGCCTTCATTTACAATAGAGTTCACCAAGCTTTCCGACTGTGACGAAGCTTGTCGCATACTAACCGAAAACGGTATACGCTATAGAACTGGAAAAACTCTTGTGCCTTTCCGTCTTACAGGAAATATCGAGTGGGGAGTTCCTGCGCCTGTTTTGGAGGGGGTTGACGGTCTTACTGTTTGGGTATGGCCTGAGTCCCTGTGGGCTCCTATCTCATTTACCGAGACTTATCTAGAATCTATAGGCCATGACAAGGAAGAGTGGAAGGACTACTGGTGCAGCAAGGATTCTACTGTATATCAGTTCATTGGTCAGGACAATATTTATTTCTACGGCATTGCCGAACCTGCAATGTGGATGGCTCAGCAGGCGAGTGATGTAAAGACGGCTTCACCTGCAGATGGTGAGTTGCAGCTTCCTGTTATCGTTGCTAATCACCATATTTTATTCCTTGATAAGAAGGCTTCAAGCTCTGGCGCTGTAAAGCCACCTATGGCTGATGATTTGCTTAATCACTATACTCCTGAACAGCTTCGTATGCACTGGCTTGGTCTAGGTTTGGGACAGCGTTCAGTTAGCTTCATGCCTAAGCCATACAATCCTGATGCCAAGCCGGATGATGCTGATCCTGTAGTAAAAGACGGTCTGCTTCTCTCAAACGTTTACAATCGTATGATAAGGACGGCTTTCTATACAACTCAGAAGGAACTTGACGGTGTTATGCCTAATAATATGCCAGAGGAAAAGTTTATAGAGGACGCAAAAAAGGCTGTTCTTGAGTACGAGAGACATATGTCGAAGTTTGCTTTTCATCAATGCACCTATGTTCTTGACAGTTATATCCGTAATGGAAGCAAGTACATGGCTAAGGCACTTACAGGTGAATATCCAGACAAGGAAGAGCTCAAGCAGGCTCTTGCAAACCTATTCTACATGATAAGGATTACAGGCATTTTACTTCACCCCTTGGCTCCTTTCGGCACAGAGAAACTTCGCGAATACCTTGATGTTGACGAGCGTATTTGGTCGTGGGATACTATTCTTGAGCCGCTTACATATTTCACAGGAAAAGATCATAAACTGAAATTCCTGCCTCCGAGGACGGACTTCTTTACACGTCACGAGAGTCAATTTGCGGTTGCAGAGGAGTAAACAGTAATAAGAATGTATTGAGCAGTGTGTTAGAAGCTGCTTAATATAAAAAGCATCTCTATAAGAGAGGCTGAAATCGGATGACTTTAAGCGTTTAGTCGTGAATAACGATAAAGATATACCCAAGAGACAAGTTCAAGAACAGTTATCACAGGTATTTTATACGTAATTTGAAACTAGAAGAACCGTGTTGTTAGTTTTCTGCACTATTTCTGATAATGGAATAGGGATGAGAATTTTAGAATAAGAAGACAAATCAGTATTGCTATAATAGTTTTAATTTAATTATTATTGGTTGTTTGAAATAAAAATGGTAGCAAAATGGGTATAAATAGCGCTCGTCAAAATGAAAATTTGAGAATTGATTTCATTATGCAAAGAGTGGCATTTTGGTTGAATGCTAGATAATGTGTTCCAAACTTGTCAACTCAGAAGGAGTAATTAACCAATGATATATAACAATGTTCTGGAGGCTATCGGACATACTCCGATGATAAAGTTGAACCGAATGAACAAAAAGGGGAACGCTGACGTCCTAGTGAAGTTCGAGGGCTTAAACGTGGGCGGTTCTATAAAGACACGCACAGCATATAATATGATACGTCATGCAGAAATGGAAGGCAAGATACATGAGGGTACTATAATTGTTGAGCCAACAAGTGGTAACCAGGGTATAGGTCTTGCTCTTGTGGGAGCTGTAAAGGGATATAAAACTATAATAATCATGCCAGATTCTGTCAGTGAGGAGCGTAGAAAGCTTGTTAATCACTATGGTGCAGAGGTTATGCTTATCCACGATGACGGAGACATTGGCAAGTGTATACAGGAGTGTCTAGATACTGCTCTCAGAATGGCGGCTGAAGACGAGAATGTGTTCGTCCCGCAGCAGTTCGCAAATGTGAACAATATTGGTGCTCATAAATATCACACAGCTCTTGAGATACTGGAGCAAACAGCGGTAAAGATAGATGGCTTTTGTTCGGGAATCGGTACAGGCGGTACTATTACTGGTATCGGCGAGGCTTTGAAGGCTCAGTATCCTGATATGGTGATATGGGCTGTTGAACCTGAAAATGCAGCAATCCTTGCAGGAGGAAATATAGGAACTCACCTTCAGATGGGAATAGGAGACGGTATTATTCCTGATATTCTTAATCAGAACATTTATGATGATATTTATATAGTTTCCGATGACGAGGCAATTCAAACCGCAAAGGACCTTGCTTCAAAAGAAGGCATAATGTGTGGTATTTCCAGTGGTACAAATGTTGCAGCTGCTCTTAAGCTAGCAGAAAAGTTAGGTGAGGGTAAGACAGTTGTCACTATTCTCCCTGATACTGCAGAGAGATACTTTTCTACGCCTCTTTTTGAGGAATGAATCAAACGTCTAAGGACGTAAAAATACAACAGGAGGTATATTTATTATGAGCAAACTAAACGATTTTCTTACGGAAGCAGGCATGTTTTTCGTTGCTACAAACGACGGTGCACAGCCTAAGCTAAGACCTTTCGGAGCTCACGTTGAAATCGACGGTAAGGTGATTTTTGCAGTTGGAGATTTTAAGGCAGTCTACAGACAGATGCTCGCAAATCCTCTTTGTGAGATAGTTGCCTGCAAGCCAGATGGTGTATGGCTTCGTTATACTGGAAAGATTGTTTTTGATGATGATCCAAAGTATCAGGAAGCTATGTACGAAACTAGTCCACTCCTTAAGGAGATATACAATGAGAAAACTGGTTTCAAGATGAAAACTTTCCACCTTGAGGATGCTACGGCATTTATAATGCCACCTGTTGGGCAACCAGAGCAGATACTCTGATAATTATAATTTATGAATAAAAAAGCCATGAGTTCAAAACTGAACCATGGCTTTTTGTTATCTGTATGCGAGCTTTAAGTCATCAGAAAGAATCTTTCTGAGATCGAATGCTAAAATTGCACCGCCTATGATTGCGGTAATAAGTTCTGATATGGGGATTGTCAGCCATATCAGGTTTATGCTTCCAAAGCAGTATGCTATGAATGCAAGAGGTATGACAAGGAATGTCCCTCTTAGAAGAGATACCATCTGAGCTGTGTGTGCCTTTTCGTTAGATGAGAAATAAACTGCAAGTAATGTGTTTATGCCCATGAACGGCATGAACAGGAAGTAAAGTTTCAGACCGTGCTCGGCTATTGTCTGTAGTGCCTTGTTATTGCTGTTATTGAAAAGACCGACTAAAGGCGATACCTGTATGAAAAGCATGATGTATGCGAGAGTCGAGAATATCAGCGAAGTAATCATGGATAGTTTAAGCAGATAACGAATAGCTGAATCGTTATTTCTGCCATGGTATCTACACATCAGTGGCTGTACACCGCTGGAGATACCTATGTATATAGCTGTAAAGACTATTCCTATATTGGCAATTACGCCATATGCAGCAATTCCTGTGTTACCAAGCAGGCGGTATATTACGAAGTTGAAAACAAGTATGACTATTCCACCCGATATCTCAGTAAAGAACGAATGAAGTCCTAGCGAGAGTATCTCACGAATGAGCTTCGGAGAGGGGTGTGATAAACGGAAACTGAAAGCATTCCAGCCTGTTATAATATGAATGCTCATTATACCCATACTCACGAACGGAGCGATACACGTAGCAAGCGCTGCACCGTCCATACCCATATCCATTTTGAAAATAAAAATGTAGTCAAGCACGACATTAACAAGACTGCCACTCAGCATTCCTAGCATTGCTAGCTTCGGAGCGCAGTCGTTACGCATAAAGCAAGCAAGTAGGTTGTTAAAAAGAAAAGCAGGCGAAAACAGTAGTATCCTGTGCAGATAGCTGTGCGACATCTCGAATACAGCTGAGTCTGCACCGAGGAGATGTGTTATCTGTCGCGAGAAAAATATCCCCAGTATCTCAAACACGGCTGCAATGAGCAGCGTTGTCATGAACGCATTTGAGAAAATTCTGTCAGTTTCTTCTCGTTCGGTCCTGCAATACATCATAGAGAACTTGCTCCCACCGCCCATTCCGAGCATAAGCCCGAAACCGTTCAGAAAGTTGAACACAGGCAGAGCGAGGTTCAGTGCTGCAAGACCTTCCGACCCCATTCCCTTAGAAATAAAGAACGTATCTATCAGTATATAGATAGACACGCCTACAGAGCTGGTGACATTTGCCAATATGTACCTGAAAAAATCATTACGTATTGGTTTTCTGTCCATTAAAATTGTTTACCCCCTGTAAACAAGCGAAGCAAGCCAAATGGCATGCGGACCAGTACGAACACTCGGTATGTCCGCAAGGTCAATTCTCTAATACATAAGTATATTATATCACATTGTTACTAAAAATGATAGACTGTTTTAGTAACTTTGTATGAATGGCGAAATTAACTGCTTAAATTATTGGTGTGAGCTAGCATGTCGAACAATTTTTACACTGAAAATTGTGCGATTGGTGTGGAACTTTGATGACATTTGTTTATTAAGTGTGTAAGTACTATGATAAATCAAGAGTGTGTATGCCAAGAGCATTGAGCTTAGAGTGTAGTTCGTGAAATTCATCTCGTTGTGCCTTCTTTGCAAAGAAGCCTGAGCATTCGACAGTTATCTTTAGCTCGATAAGAGGGGAGCTGAAACGGAAAAAAGGCGGATTTGCTGTGATATCCCTTTCAAAATCGGTAAAATCAGACCAGGTAAAAGTAGATAAATCCTTGAAAACTATATGTTCCTTATCTATTGATTTAATATAATTATGGTTCTTGACGAAAGGCTTCCAGTATTTGAACGCAAACCCGTTTTCTGGTTCACCGATTTCATATCCTAGAGCTTCTGTAAGCTTTGATTTAAGCTCTGGATACCACTTATCCCATATTTCATCAGGCATTTCGCCTGATATCTGAATTCCACCTGGTTCTGTTGAAGTGTACAATTCTATATCCGCTTCATGCCATGTAAGACAGTCGTTCCCTCTGTTGTAGTAATCCATAGATTGGAATACTTTATTAACTTTTTCCCATATCTCGTCAGGGGCGGAATAGTGTATATTAAGACAAACAACATGATCTGACATATTTTCTCCTCCTGTTACTAGATCCTTACTTTCTTGTTTATGTAACGTCCATTAGAAAGTTGTAGGGTTCAATTAAATATATAATGAAAAAAGAGCGCTCCATTGCGAGGAACGCTCTTTATTATCCATGTAGATTGATCAAGCTCTTTCAACCTTGCCTGAACGCAAGCATCTTGAGCAAGCATAGATATGACAAGGAGTACCCTTGACGATAGCCTTAACACGCTTTACGTTAGGCTTCCATGTTCTGTTAGAACGTCTGTGTGAGTGAGAAACCTTGATACCAAAGGTTACGCCCTTTCCGCAGATATCACATTTTGCCATTAGGTTGCACCTCCTTAACTAACCTGTAAAAATACAACATGATTATTCTAACACATAATAAGAAAAAATGCAAGTGTTTTTTGAAAAAAAACTAAAAAAATTTTTTTTGAAGCATAAAAACACTTTTTTACTTGAAATAAATAGCGGTTTATAGTATAATATATATTGTATATCTATCTGCATTTAATATGCAATGATAATGCATCAAAGAAAGGACTTAAATATGATAGGCGGCAATTTGGATATTCAGACTTTTTTGAAGTATTTTGCGAGAATAGCGACGCTTCTACTCGTTTTACCATTACATGAATCAGCTCATGGTCTTATGGCTAAGTGGTTGGGAGATGATACTGCACAGAGACAAGGAAGAATTTCTCTTAATCCGTTTGTGCACCTTGATCCATTTGGTTCGATTCTTATGGTTCTTGGTGGTTTCGGCTGGGCAAAGCCTGTTGAGGTTAATCCAACGAGGTTTAAGAATTATCGCGCCGGCTATGCGATGACTGCTCTTGCTGGACCAGTTTCAAATTTGCTGGCATCCTTCGTTTCAGCACTTGCTTTTGCTATAATCCTTTGTTTCAGAAGCGGACAGGAGGCATATATCAGGCTTATTACTAATCAATTAGACACTATGTCATGTCTGCTGATGCTTTTGCAGTTCCTTATTATCGTTAATATCGGACTTGCTCTTTTCAATCTTATTCCTGTTCCACCCCTTGACGGTTTCAATATCCTTCGTGCTTTTATTCCTGAAAAGTGTGATCGTTGGGTATATCAGCATCAGAGAGAGATTACTTATGTTTTCTTTGCATTATTCTTGTTTATGAATTTTGTTCCAACTCAGTATTCTCCGCTTGCTAGAGCTTCTGAATATCTTTACAGACTAATGATGAAGGCTGTATTGTGGATACCAGATACTTTCGGCGCATAATCTGATGTTTAGGGAGAATAAAATGGAATTTAAGTTGTATAGAGTTTTCCTTACATTAGTCAGCCGAGGTGTTATGCTTACCGCTTTAATGCCACTTGCTTGCTTTATTAAGGCTTGGGTGGCAATGAAGCTTGGCGACAGGACTGCCGCAGGTGAGGGAAGACTTTCATTAGATTTTCGAAGGCATACAGACTGGTTTGGAATGCTTATGATACTTGTATTTGGCTTTGGTTGGAGTAAGGAAATCAATATCGATGTATCAAGGCTGAAGAATATGAAGCGTGACGTTACGTTTATTTCTCTTGCTTCGGCTGTGACTTATTTTATTATGTATGTAATCCTCAGGAACATAAGTCAGTTGATACTGGGCATAAATCCTGCATCATTCATCCTGGCAAGTTTGTATTTTATACTGAGAAAAGCAGCTTTCTCGTCACTATTTTTCGGTATAATCGCTCTTCTGCCTATCCCGCCTCTTGATGGATTCCACATATTCTATCAGTTCTCATGGCCGAAGTTTAGACGCTGGTATTTTGCAAATTATCAGAAGATTACTGAATGGTCAAGATATATACTTCTTGCAGTATTTTTATTGGAAAGCGTGAGCGATGGTGAATTTTCCATATTTGCTCCTCTTTCATATATGTGGAGACTTCTTTTTGATCGACTTATATTCTTTAATCCCGAGCTTTCGAAAACTACACAAACAATATTGGAAGAGATCATTTTTAGGTGCTGATTAGGCGAATGATCTCAGTTCATACGGTGAAATATGGAAAGTATATCATTCAAGCTTGAGGTCTTTGAAGGACCTCTGGATCTTCTGCTTAGCCTTATCGCAAAGCATAAGCTAAATATCTGCGATATTGAAATATCAAAGCTTTTGGAGCAGTATCTGCTGTATATTGATCAGGCTCATGAGCAGAATCTTGAGCTTGCGGGCGAATTCCTTGAAATGGCTGCAAGACTCATATATATTAAGACTGCATCACTGCTGCCACAGCCTGAGGAGGCTGAGCAGATGAAGCGCGAGTTGGAGGGTGCTCTCATAGAGTATTCTCTCTGCAAAATCGCTGCAAAGCAACTTGCAGACGCATATGTAGGCGGCAATATTTTCGTTCGCGCGCCAATGAAAATAAAGGCTGACATGACGTATACTCTTGTACATGAGCCAGAGAGACTTGCTATCGCTTATAGCGCTATATCATTGAAAAATATAAAGTCTGAACATGCAAAGCTTCACGTTGAAAACAAGATAAATTCAGTTGTGAAGCGGCGTATAGTTTCGGTAATGTCAAAAGTAGTACATGTGCTTCGCGAGTTGTACACTACAGGCGAAGTCTATATGGATAAGCTTTACGACGGAGTTACCGACCGCTCGGAGAGAGTTGCTACTTTCCTTGCAGTCCTGGAGCTGACAAGGTCGGGAAGGATAACCATAAGCGACGATAATATGATGATATTCTTCAAGGGAAGAAAGAACGGAGTGAAGAAATCTTGGAGATCAAGGACAGGCTCGGAGCACTAGAGGCGATACTCTTTGCAAGTGGTGAGCCCATTGAGATATACCGCCTTTCGGAGGCTAGCGGAGTTGATGCTGGAACGCTTCCATCCATGATAAGACTGCTCAATGAGCGCTATGAGGACTGTGGAAGCGGAATTTGCATTAAAAAATTGGACAGTAGCTATCAGATGTGTACCAGAGATGAGTATGCAGAGCAGATAAGAGCTGCTCTTGAAACTAAAAGAGCTGCTCCGCTTTCAAATGCTGCTATGGAGGCTCTAACTATAATAGCTTATAACCAGCCAGTGTCAAAGGGCTTTGTTGAGAATGTTAGAGGCATCGATAGCTCTTCAGTAATTAATAATCTAGTTGAAAAGGGGCTAGTTGAAGAGGCAGGACGTCTTGATGTTCCTGGAAAGCCTATAGTATACAGAACAACATCAGTGTTTTTGAGAAGCTTCGGACTAAGCTCAACTGCCGATCTTCCTCCTCTTCCAGGACAGGGTGACTTGGTTCTTGAGACAGAGGAAGAGTTTGTGGACAGAGAACTCGCAGAGGCGAATCAGGAAAGATAATAATAGAAAGGAGCGGCAGGAATGATCATACTGAAAATTCTGCTGTATTTACTTCTTGCCGTTTTAGGCATACTACTTCTTGTGCTGATAACTCCGGCTGGAGGCGAGTTCAGTTACATCGATGGTAAATTTAGTTATAAGGTGAAGTTGTGGATACTGAACCTTATTGATTCTGATGGTGGAGGCGTTTACGGTTGGTGGAAAAAGCGTAAAGCCAATAAGAAAGACAAGCCTGAAAAGCCTAAAAAACCAAAAAGAATCAGGGAGAAGAAGAAAAAAGAACGAGAAAAATATGAGTGGGAAAATGAGCTTGACAGTATTCCCGTGAACAATATAGAGGATGATATTTCCTCGGCAGAGACATTAGCTGAGACTATCGAAAACGAAATAAACGATCCTGTTTCGGACAGCGTTGAGGAAGAAAAAGCGAAAAATAAGGATAAAAATAAGAAAAAGGTTGATATCAACGAGGACAACATCGCGGAGGAGGACAATTCTCAAAGTGATGATGATGGGAAAAAGACTCTCAGCGATAAGGTGGAGTTTCTCGTAGGAATATGGGAGAGTGCACAACGCCCATTGCTAAAGATATTCAAGGGGTTCAAGCTTAAAGATTTGTATATCGATTTTGTTATAGCAGATGATGATGCATATGATTGTGCACTTAAATACGGCAAGTATTCCACCCTGGTCTATAACGGAATAGCCTTTTTCAGTCAGCTTTTCACGGTAAGGCTGAAAACAATAGATGTTCATCCACAGTTCGGCGTATCAAAAGGACGTTGGGACGCATCCGGAAAGCTGTATTTCCGACTTGGAACATTGGTTATTGCAGGAGCATGGTTCCTGATAACATATCTTTTCAGGTCTTTCCTGCCTGAAAAACTGAGAAGATTCAGAATAAAACACAAAATGAAAAAATCCGCCGCAAGGCAGAAGTGAGGTATATAATCATGAGTGCAAATAACACACCTGTAAGCGATCTCTTAGGTATTTCAATTGAAAAAATTAAGGAAATGGCTGATGTAAATTCTATAATTGGTGAACCAATAAAGCTTCCCGACGGAACTACCATAATTCCTGTTTCAAAGGTTAGCTACGGCTTTGCGTCGGGCGGCTCCGATCTCCCTTCTAAATATGATAAGGATCTTTTCGGTGGTGGCGCAGGCGCAGGAGTTTCTATAAAGCCAGAAGGATTTCTTGTTATAGCTCCCGACGGATCAGCAAAAATGGTCAATATGGAGGGATCAAACGATCCTATCAGTAACGCTATCGAGAAAATGCCAGCTATTATCGATAAGGTTAGTGGCTTTATTAGCAAGAAAAAGGGTGGAAACTCTGAGATAAAGACTTCTGATATCACTGATGGGTCTGTTCCAATTAACTGAGCATAAAACTGTTGTTTTTGACATATCCTTTAGCATAGTATTTATGCGGAGGTGTATATTTGAAACGAATTATATCTGTATTAACGACAATTCTATTTGCATTTTTATGTATATGTAATACAACGGTTTTAGGTGAAGAAAATTTTGAAATATCTGCCAAATCGGCAGTGCTCATTTGTGCCGATACGGGTGAAGTGGTTTACGAGTTCAATGCTAGAGAAAAGTTGCCTATGGCAAGCACTACAAAGATAATGACGACTCTGTTGTGCCTTGAAAGTGGCGGACTACATGACGAGTTCGTTGTTGACAGCAAGGCTATAAAGGTGGAGGGGTCATCAATGGGGCTTTGCGAAGGGGATAAAGTTACGAAGTATGCACTTTGCTGCGGAATGCTGTTACCTTCAGGCAATGATGCAGCAAATGCGGCTGCTGTAAGAATATCAGGTAGTATAGAAGCATTTGTTAGACTTATGAACCAGCGAGCACGACAAATGGGACTTTCAAAGACATTTTTTGTTACGCCCTCGGGACTTGAGGGTGTGGGACATGGTTCATCAGCGATGGATATGGCATTGCTTGCGCGCGAGGCTCTTAAAAACGAAATTTTTCGTGAGATATGTTCTAAAGAGAAAATGAAAGTGCGATTTGGCAATCCACCTTATGACAGATGGCTGAAAAATACAAATAGGCTTCTTTCAATGTATGATGGCGTTTATGGTGTAAAGACGGGCTATACCGATGAGGCAGGGCGCTGTCTTGTTTCTGCCTGTGAGCGTGATGGGAAAAAGCTGATATGTGTAACGCTTAATGATCCTAACGATTGGAACGACCATATGGTACTGTATGAGTACGGTTTCAGAAAAGTTAATCAGATAGACCTTTCGCTCCCTGATGATATTACTGCGGATATAGTAGGTGGTGATTCGGAAAAGCTGAAACTCGTTACTCAAAACGGCACATATAATGTGTCAACTATGGCTGGAAATGATGATGATTTTACATATATCGTGCTGAAACCGCCTTTTATGTATGCTCCCATAAAAGAGGGAGAGGAGTTGGCGAGCCTTAGAATATACTATTCCGGGCAGGAGGTTGACACTATTCCTCTATATGCAGCGGAGAATGTCGAGACAGTACCTGAAAAGACTAATTCTGAAAATACTAAGAAAGCCAAAAAAGGACTGTTTACGAGAATAAAAGAATTTTTTGGGAGAGTATTCTCTAATTAAGGAATGGATAAAAGTGGAAAAAATAAGGATTCAGAAAATGATTGCCGACAGCGGCGTATGCTCCCGCAGAAAAGCCGAGGAGCTCATAGCACAGGGCAGGGTTAAGCTCAATGGTCATCCCGTAAAGCTTGGAGACAAGTGCGGCTTCAAGGACCTCATTACTATTGATGGCGAGCGTATCAATATGCCGAGAAAAAGGAGTTTCCTGTATCTCATGATGAACAAACCGAGAGGCTATGTTACCACAGTATCGGACGAGCTCGACAGGAGATGCGTTATGGATCTCCTCACAGATGTTGAGGAGCGTGTTTATCCTGTAGGGCGCCTCGATCGCAATTCTGAGGGACTTCTTCTCTTTACAAATGACGGCGAGTTTGCAAATAGCATAATGCATCCGAGTCGCCATATATCAAAAACTTATCGAGTTACCGTTCGTCCTGATATAAATGATGAACAGCTCGTAAGACTGTCAGAAGGTGTTGAGATTGATGGAAAAAAGACTCTTCCGGCTTCAGTAGTCGTGAAGGAAAAGGAAGAAGGCAGAGTCGTTCTTCTTATTACAATAAAAGAGGGAAGAAATCGTCAAATAAGAAAGATGTGTGAGACGGTTGGACTTGAGGTTGCAAGACTTCGTCGTATCAGCATAGGTCCGCTTAAGCTCGGCATGCTCAAGCCTGGCACCTATCGAGAGCTGACTGCCGAGGAACTTCGTGCTTTGCGTAACGCTATAGGCAAGGAGAAATAAAATGCTTGAGATACAAGAAAGATTTGATACTGTCGGCTATGAAAAGCTTAAGGAAGTCGCAGGTAGTGCTGTACTCCATATCACGGAGGCTATTGACAGGGAAAGCGTTATCGGATTTATTGCCTATTCTTACGGCGCCGAGAAAACTGTTGTTTATGATTATGACGACGGTGGTGACCTTATGCTTTGTGATGGGCTTGTCCGTTCGGTCATGCTCAAAAGTGTTCTTAAGGGCATAAAACATATGCTGTTTGAGCTAGATGATAGTGCCAAATTTGACGATTTAAAAAAGCTACGTTTTGTGAATGGAGATAGCAGACAGTGCAGCGACCTTGACAGCTTTATGAACGGTTGCCAGAGCTGCAAAAAAACGAAAGAATAAATATGAAAGGATAGATCAGGATTGCCAATCAGGATTTCTTCAGAGCTTCCTGCTTTCAAAACTCTTGGAAATGAAAATATCTTCGTTATGTCGAAGGAAAGGGCAGAACATCAGGATATACGTCCGCTGAGAGTGGTTATTCTCAATATCATGCCCAAAAAGATAGAAACAGAATGCCAGTTGCTGAGACTTCTCAGCAATACACCTCTTCAGGTTGATGTTGATTTGTTACAAATGGCTTCACATACATCGAAAAACACCTCACATCATCATCTTGAGTCTTTTTACAAGACTTTCGATGAGATATCCGAGGACAGGTATGATGGAATGATAATCACTGGAGCTCCAGTTGAGTTGCTTGACTACGAAAAGGTGGATTACTGGAAAGAGATATGTAGTATCATGGAATGGTCTAAAACACACGTTTTCTCTACCATATACATATGCTGGGCTGCGCAGGCAGGTCTTTACTACCATTACGGTATACCGAAGTATACTCTTGACCATAAGATGTTTGGTATATTCCCTCACAGGGCAGAGGTAAGCAATTGTCAGCTACTCAGAGGCTTTGACGATATATTCTATGTACCTCATTCGAGAAATACTGAGGTTCGCAGAGAGGATATCGAGCGCATTCCGCAGCTTGAGGTGCTTACCTCGTCGGATATAGCTGGAGTCCATATAGTTGCCAATAAAAATGGCAGACAGTACTTTATCACGGGACATTCGGAGTATGACAGGGATACTATCGCTAATGAGTACAGGCGAGATGTTGAAAAGGGCATTGATATACAGATACCATATAACTATTTCCCAGGTGACAATCCTGAGAATATGCCTATTTTCTCATGGCGATGTACTGCAAACCTTATGTTTTCTAACTGGCTTAATTACTGCGTTTATCAGAAAACTCCATATAATCTTGAGGAGCTTGAGGTACGTAACTGGAACTGGGAAACAAGTTTATAAAGCAAGGAGATTCAATAATGGAAGATATGTTTAACAACGGTAACAATTATGATAACAATGGTTACATCAATGATAACGGACGTGGGTACTTTCCTGACGGAGAGTTCAAAGGAGATTACGGTGAAAATAATGATTATTCAGAGCCTAAGGGTAGTGGACTTGCAATAGCGGCTTTTGTTATAGCTATTGTAAATATTATTCCATGCTGTACTGCTTTGAGTATAATTACTGTTCCGCTTTGTCTTATTCTTGCTATAGTTTCGCTTGTTGGCAAGAGAAAGGGTAAAGCTTTTGCTATAACGGCCATAGTCCTTTCCTTATTAGCAGGTCTGTTGTTTGCTTATTACGGATATATTTTATATAAGGTCGCTCCAGATTATTATTACTTTATTACGAATGCGAATCAAATCGTTGAAGATTATGAGGAGGATGGAACTATTCCTGAAAGGTTTGAGAAGTACCGCGATCCAAAGTATGATAAGTACTGGAAGAGAAGTGGCTATGATTCATTTGATGAGTTCTTCGAAAAGTTCATCGAGAGCTTCAATGCTGGCGTTAATTCATCTTCGGGTAGTTATTCTAACAACAGTAGTTCATTTGAAAATAACGATAAAGATCAGATAGCAAGGATTTTGATTCCTGTATTTTAAATAATTATTATTAAGGCGTGATATCAAATTATCACGCCTTAATTTTTGGTGATTTTTTCCATGAATTCTTCGGTTGTGAGTAGACCGCTTCGATTATAGCGAAAAATGCCGTATAAACAGTCGGAATCCCGTGTGATAAGGTTTATATCCTCTCGGCATGTAAGGGTCATAAGAATGCCATTGTCACGAATCACGGGGAGACTTTCTTGGCTTAGTGCACCGAATGGATAAGCGAAAACTACAGGAGCTATGCCGCAGTTCTGTATGAGTTCAGTTTTTAGCAGACCAATATCGGTACTTAGCATTTCTGTGTATTTTTCGACGGTCTCACTTGCAAGCTTAGTACAGCCATGTCTTTCGCTTTTGTTTGAATGCAAATCATATGTATGGCTGCCTATTTCTATTCGTCCCGATGCTATAAGCTCTGAGATATCACTCCATGTAAGGTAGGAATAGTTGTCTACGTGAGGGTCAGCAGGTGCATAATCATCGGTATATCTTCCAACAATAGAAACAACGGCACACATATCGAATTTTTCAAGCAGAGGAAGGGCGAGGGATAGATTATTGTAAAATCCATCGTCAAAGGTTATGAATACTGGTTTTTCTGGAAGCTCGCCTATTCCATGAGTATAGTCTATAAGCTGATGGGCGCTTACTGAGGAATAGCCATTGTTTTTCAGCCATGCAAGATCGTTTTTGAATTGTTGCGGATTTACTATGTAGTCTGATGGTGTTTTCTCACAGACGCTGTGATACATTATTACAGGTAGAAGGACAGCTTTTTCGGAACTTTTTTCAGCTGATACCGTAAAAATTTTCTTTCCTGCAATGAAAAAAGCAGTGCACAGCAATATTATAAATAGCACAATGAGTAGTCTGTACATGGATTTGTTTACAAAAAGACATTTATACATCGTTTTCACCTCTTTTAATTTATATTCCGATTTTCGTCGGGAAATGACATGATTAAGCGGACATATCGTTCATCGTTACAGAATATATTTATTTCAGTGAAAGAGGTGAATATATGAAACGCCATAAACGTAAAAAAACATGTGGTTTGATAAGGTGTATTGCAATCGTGCTTGTGCCTGCAACTGTGGCTTTCGGATTAAAGGGAATAACAGTAATAAAATGGCCTTTTGACGAAACTAACAGCTATAAGTTGAAAATAACGGAAAAAGCGTCGGCAGATCATATAAATGCCAACGAAGAAGTTATAAAGCGTATAAAGCATGAAGATGAAATGCTTGCAGGAGCCAATACAATGTCAGTGGGCTATGGTTTTGTCGATGAAGATGACAGGAATAGGGAATATGTAAGGTTGCCTGATCCTCTCGATATGAAAAGTGATAACGCAGGATCAAAGCCATATCCAGAGTCATGGAGTGATGGAGGCATGATAATTCGAACTACCTACGGACAATATAGTGGGAATTCATTTTTTGACCTTTATGGTGGTGGGCAAGTCAACAACAAGACAGATATCCCGAATGAGGAGCTTTTCTGCGAAAGTGGATATTATCCAAATTTTACAGTAGATGATACGGACGATCCACTTGTGCTAATCTATCATACACACACAACTGAGAGTTTTGAGCCTTTTGTACGTGAAAGTTATGACACGACATTTAATTACAGGACTACTGATGAAACAAAAAATGTTGTAATGGTAGGGAATGCAATACAGGCTGAGCTTGAATCACTTGGTATAGGTGTAATACATGCTAAGGAGATACATGATTATCCCTCGTATAACGGTTCATATGGCAGAAGCCGTGAAACGATAACTCCCATACTTGAAAAATATCCAAGTATAAAGGTAGTACTTGATGTCCACAGAGATGCTATTTCAGGAGATGGATATGCTTATCAGCCGTTTATTGAAGTTGATGGTAGGGAAGCGGCTCAGATAATGATAATTTCGGGGTGCGATGACGGAACTTTAGGAATGCCGAATTATATTCAGAATTTTCATTTCGCATGTACTCTGCAAAATAAGCTTGAATCCGACCATGAGGGATTTACGCGTCCTATTCTTTTTGATTACAGGCACTATAATCAGGATCTTACCAACGGAAGCCTGCTTATCGAGGTCGGATCACACTGCAATACTCTAGGGCAGGTTCAGTTTGCTGGGCAGCTTTTTGGACGATCGTTGGGGGAGTTACTGAATTCAATGAAAGGAAAATAAAATGCGTTATAAAAAGAAAAAAACCGCCCTGAAAGCAGTTTTTCTGTATCTGCTTTTGAGCGGCGGCTCATGGATGTTTATAAATTCATATGCTAATTCATATAATATGCTAAGCCCAAAAAGCATAACTCCTGCAGGAATTATACTAAGAGACGAGGAACTGTCAGTGAAACTGCTAGGCCACAGTAATAATTTTGATATATCGTTGATAGCTCCTGATAGCAAAGCGTACTGCGGAATATATATACTTGCACCTGATGAGGTAAGGACTGCGACGTATATAATATCGTTATGTATATAGCTTGGATTTCCTTGTGTAATAGAAGGTATTGAGCTCGCCTGCGTAAATAAGACTGGCACCTGGGAAATTCCTGAAATCATCAGGAGTATAAAGCGAGAAGGCTTTATCAAGAGGAATGCCTATTTTATCCATAATGTACGCGACAAACTGTGAACAGACGAAACTTCGTTCTCTCTTCCACTCGATATTAAAATATACTGCAAGCAGTCCAAGAAGGTTATATGAATAGACCTTGCGATGTTGGGCAAAGTGGGAAATAAGCTTGTTATAGGCTTCCTTTTGCTCAAGAGTTACGCTTATCTGGTATATTTCACACGGTATATTGTGATACTGACCGAGAGTACCCTGTCCGACTGTCTCCTTATTAAATGTGGCAGGTAACGGAAAAGGTTTATATGTACGGCAGAAACTGTACATTTCAGAAAGATCAACATCCCCTGAAAGAGAAACGTGATTGAACGGTTTTTTAGTACAGAACTTGAAGAACCGCGCAGGTCTGGTACCTGTTTGTGCAACTATTAAGTAGATATAGTCCCTCAAAACGTTCCCTCCTAATATATTTTTTATAATTATATCATAAAAGCTTGCAAATTTCAAGAGTTTTTGCTATAATTATATGGTACTTATAAAAAGCGCCTGTAGCTCAGTGGATAGAGCATCCGCCTCCGACGCGGTGTGCGCTGGTTCGATTCCAGTCAGGCGTATACCATCAATGGCTGAATTAAGCCTCGTAATACTAAAAGAGTGATTATCTGATTTGTACTTAATCTTATTGGATAATCACTTTTTTGTTGTTTTGTGTAATAAAAGTGTAGTACGAATATAGTTTTTTATGCTTTGAAAAGAAATACTGTCATTCAGGCAGTGCGTGTGTTCAATTCGGTAATTAAGGTAGAAAGAATATAAATTCAGGTATAATAGAAGTTAGTGGCTTAATTAAATTATCAGTCTACAGTACTTTACTACATTAATTAAAAAATGTGAAATATTATAACAAATTGCTGCTATTGCATAAAAATAAATTAATCCTCAATAATTAAATGGCTATATTGCGTTACAGATATTGATGGGAAAATGGGGGATGGTCATAAATATACAACAATAATTAGAAGAAAAATAGCAATAAATAGCTTGTATTTGTATATTAAGATAGTATAATTAAAATATAAAGATAGATAAATTGGAGGATTACTAAATTTCAACATAATTTAAGCTGCTTATGCAGTAATTTAAAGGAGTGATTTTTAGTGAAAATTGCAAATTTCAAAAAAGTCATTTGTGGAATCATATCTGCAATGATGCTCACAGCAAGCGTACCTCTCTCAACTTCGGCAGGCGGCTTCGGAGGCTTTGGTGGTGGTATGAACTGGGGTGGCTTCGGTGACACTGGTAATTTCAACGGTGGTCAGTCGGTCCCTGATAACAACAATGTTATTAACAGTTCACAGAATGAGAACATGATAAGGATTATGCCTGCTGGAGACTCAATTACTTTTGGTATGGGAGATACAGGCGGATACCGAAAGTATCTCGATTACTTTCTTAAAGAAAAGGGCTATGACAATATTGATTTTGTAGGTCCTGAGGGTAACAACGCTGCAACATTCAATTATAATGGCAAAAGCGTTACATACGATGATAATCATGCTGGTTACAGTGGATACACGATCAAACAAAATTCTGGCTTTGGTAGCTTATATGATGTACTCAAGCAGAAGAATGCTATTAAGCAGGCAAATCCAGATATCGTTCTTCTTATTATCGGTACAAACGATATGAATGGTAACCGCGCGACAAGTGCTTGTGAACAGGATCTTCGTGATCTCATTGATTACTTCCTTGAAGAGCTGTCTTCAGATGCGATGCTTTTCGTTTCAACTATTCCCGAGCTTGGCGGCGGTATGTTTGGCGGCGGAAACAAATCTGCTCAGATTGCAGATTATAATGCTGCTGTAAAGAAGGTTGCAAACGAATATAATGGCAACGGAAAGCGCGTAACATTTGCCGATATTCATGGTTGTCTCAATGGCACTGCTGATTTGGGTGATGGTGTTCATCCAAATGCTACTGGCTATGAGAAAATGGGAAAATACTGGGCTGGCATTGTTGATGATTATCTTAAGTCATCAAGCGCTGCTGTAACTACGACTACAACTACAACAAAGACTACTACACAGATTGCAACTACAACATCTGTAAAGCAGGTTGATTCAAAGGAAGAACTTGGAAGTAAGGTATCAAAATGGGGCGACGCGAATTGTGATGGTTCTATTGATATGAGCGACGCTGTAGCTATCATGCAGGCTCTCGCTAATCCAAACAAGTACACCCTCACAAATCAGGGAACTTTCAATGCGGACGTATATGAGGCAGGCAGCGGTATTACAACTAATGACGCATTTGTCATTCAGAAGTATCTCTTAGGTCTTATCAAAACTCTTCCTGAGAGCTATTCTGATAAGTTAGATACAGTAGCAAATACTACAACCAATACAACAACTACTGTTCCTGAAATCGTTACAACTACGACTGAATCTGTGATTAGTGCTTCTTTAAATGATAACTTCGATTCAGGTATAGGAAACTGGTCTGGCAGAGGCGCTGCTTCTGTTGAGGCTTCAAGCGATGCTTATTACGGTTCTTCAGGTAAATCTCTTGCTGTCACAGGCAGAACTTCTGAGTGGAACGGAGCTGCTCTTACACTTGGTTCTGAATTTAAAGCCGGTCAAACATACAGTATAAGTATGGCCGCTCTTCAGCTTTCACGAGGGGCAGTTGATATACAGGTTTCACTTCAGCAGGGTGATGGAAACAGCGCTTCATACACGGCTATTGCAAAAGCATCATGTGATAGTGGCGTATGGACAAAGATAGAAAATACATCATTCACTATACCTGAAAATTCAGGTGATATGGTGCTCTATGTTGAGACTATCGAGAAATCTGGCAATCTTATGAATTTCTATATTGACGATGTAATGATTGCCGCCGAAGGAACGAAGTCAGCAGTTGTAACAGGCGGAAATGGAATGGTGCCTGAGCCAGTTGTTTCATCTTCATCACAGGTATACACTATGGAGGAGCTTACCAAAAAGTTCAAGATTCCCTGGTAAACAATGAACCTAATGATTCACACATGAAGAAACAGGGCGTTCAGTATGGTACGCTAAAGAGGGAGACTTACTTCTCCAAGAAGGCAAACAAGAACAAGCCTTATAATATACTTCT
>JAFZYX010000136.1 GCA_017616055.1 Ruminococcus sp. | reverse complement strand
TACAGTACTTTCAGATCGATATCCGGAAGTTCTCCGGCAGACCGTTCGCTCCTGTAGATGGGTTCTGATTTCGGAGCGTCTGTTGGAATGGCTATGGTAGGTTTAGCATTTGTTACGACGGGGGTATCTGTTTCGTTTTGCAGTATCTGGGTTTCGTCGGATGGGGTGGTCTCTTCAGATGGGATATAGCAGCCTGTTAATAACAGAATTATACATAAACAAATGATTAAGCAGCGTTTATTCATGGATTTATTTTTTTCTCCCTGACTTTTAGATTAATTAATAATTATTTACTATTATAAACTATCAATGCTTCATAAATCAATAAATTTATTGAGTTGAACAATACTGGTCTTGTAAAACACTGCCCATTTCTGACAGTATTGCGAAAATAGTGTTTTTAAGATATAATCTATCTGACGTTGTACGGATTAAGGAAATATATGAATTTATATTTATGGGAGGATATCAAAAGATGAAAAAGGGAATAAATTAATCTATTCCTTCAAGGATGGCGATGTAATAATATTTATAGATGGGTTCTTTTCAAATTCTATGACTGATATTACTTTTGTCAAAATGAACGATGACGAGATAGCGATGTCAAAAAAGAAAGTTACCGAAAAACAGTTAAAATCCGCCGAGGATGAAGTCAATGCGTATAAGTTGACCGATAAGGATATCATGGAAAGTAAAACCATGAAAGAGTTTGAACAAAGAAATCTTTCCAACGATAACATGGAATATGATACCTTTGTCGAGGCAGCAATGGTTGCGGCAGCCAGCGAAGATGTCCGTAAAGAATTGAAGGCAGGACACACTTTTAAGATTGAGATCACAAAGGAAAAAGTTACAATATATAAGGACGGTAAAGAAATAGATAAAGACGATGCGTTTTATGTGAGCTTTGCCGGATATGCTAGGGAATATTGGATTACTACAAGTAAAGTACATTCCGTATACGCAGATAAATATGTGATTGATATTGACAGTGATGGCGCCGTTCATAAAACTCTGGCACCAAAGAAAGAGGAAGTTTGAACACTTTTATAATCTGGTCATATAAAATACTTATTTTCTGGTGATTTTAATAATACCAAATCTGTGATATTTTATGGAGCATAGAAATTGAATGATTTCTGTGCTCTTTTTTTAGATAATAAAATGGAATTGAGGAAAATATATGGAAGCAGCAGTAAACAAGAACAAAAGATTAAAAGATATCAATAAGGTAAGATGGATCACCGTCACAGCTCTGTTTATGGGTCTGAACATAGCTATGTCGAGCTTTGGCATACCGGTCCCCGGCGGACATCTCTATCTGTGTGATACAGTTATCTGTACAGCGGCACTTTTGCTTGACCCCCTGGCTTCATTTGCAGTAGGCGGGATCGGGTCATTCCTTGGAGACATGATATTCTATCCGGCACCCATGTTTGTATCGTTGGTAACACATGGTCTGCAGGCACTTGTTATTTCACTGATCGTGAGTAAAGCACAGAAAAATGATAATAAAAAGCATTTTGTTACAGCTCTTACAGCTACATTGATCGGAGCAGTCATAATGGTAACAGGTTATACCTTCGGCAGGGCATATGTATATGCAAGAGAAGCAGGACTTGCGGGCTCCATGATCAAGCTGCCTTATGAGATAGCACAGGCACTTTTGGGAGTAGTTGGATCACTTCTCTTATGCTTTAAGGGCGGACTTATCAAACTGTTTAAACGCATGGAATTAAACTGATTTTTTTAGGAGATTAAGATCATGGATTTTGAAAAGATAACGGAACAGAGCAGACAGGCCGTAAGCGAGATCATCGAAAAAGCACATTTGGAGCCCGGTTCACTGTTTATTATCGGCTGTTCTTCAAGTGAGGTGCTCGGAAGCCAGATTGGTACAGCCACCAATATGGATTCGGCAAAGGCTATATATGACGGTATCATACCGGTACTCAAAGAACATGGCATATATGCGGCTGCTCAGTGCTGCGAGCATTTGAACAGGGCTTTGGTGGTTGAAAGAGAGACCATGAAAAAGTTTGGCTTTGAGCAGGTAAATGCCATCCCTCAGCCCAACCATGCAGGAGGAGCTTTCGCAACGGAATGTTATAACCGTTTTGATGATCCTGTACTTATAGAGTCCGTGGAAGCAAAGGGCGATGCCGGTATAGATATCGGCGGCACCATGATAGGAATGCATATCAGAAGCGTAGTGGTTCCGTTAAGGATCTCACTCAGAAAGATCGGTGAAGCTCCCATCATCTGTGCAAGGCGCAGACCTAAGTACGTAGGCGGAGCCCGTGC
Organism: Ruminococcus sp.; assembly: GCA_017616055.1. Taxonomy (GTDB): domain Bacteria; phylum Bacillota; class Clostridia; order Oscillospirales; family Ruminococcaceae; genus Ruminococcus. The sequence continues at coordinate 9,171 of JAFZYX010000136.1, read as the reverse complement.
CATTTACGATGAAAAGTTGATGTGATGCACGTCGAATGTATAAATGAACCCATGACTTTTTGGTCATGGGATTTTTTATTTACTATAAAGTAAAAGGCAAAAATGCCATAAGAATGTGTTATATTGTAAATGTCTCATATCTCTATTGCAAACATATAAAACTCCATATTATAATGGCTTCATAAGTTTAGTTTTGTATTGGAGAAGGAGGTTTTACTTATATGATCTATTATGTAAATATCAATGCCGGAAAAGAAGGTAACGGCTCAAAAGAAATGCCTTTCCGCCATATTAACGATGCGGCAAAGATTGCAAGACCCGGTGATGAAGTCATCGTAGCACCCGGTATCTACAGAGAGTATGTTAACCCGGTATACGGCGGAACAGCCGAAAAAAGAATAACCTACCGTTCTGAGAAGCCCCTCGGAGCAATTATCACCGGAGCAGAGGAATTAAAGGACTGGAAGAAATACAAGGGAAATGTATGGAAGGCAGAGGTTGATAACGGCGTATTCGGAGCCTATAACCCCTATACAACATTCGTATGCGGTGACTGGTATTTCGCTCCTACCGTAAGACATACCGGTGTGGTATTTATCAATGATCTCATGATGTATGAGACAGTTACACTTGCTGAATGTGTAGCCGGAAAAGCAGATCCTTGCGCATACAATCAGGAAGAGTCCGAGTATAAATGGTACACCGAGCAGAAAGACGGCAAGACCATACTTTATGCTAACTTTAAGGGCATGGATCCCACCAAGGAAAAGGTTGAGATCAGTGTAAGACGTAACATCTTTATGCCTGACAAGCCCGGAAAAGGATATATCACAGTATCCGGCTTCGTTATCACAAAGGGTGCTACCACATGGGCACCTCCAGCTGCATATCAGGACGGTCTTATCGGACCTCACTGGAGCAAGGGCTGGATAATCGAGGACTGTGAAGTAAGTAACAGCCGCTGCTGTGGTATTTCATTAGGAAAATACAGAGATCCCGAAAACGATATGTATTTCTATACTAAGCATGTTAAGAGCCCTACCCAGATGGAGAGAGATGCGGTATGCCGCGGTCAGTTCCACGGATGGCTCAAGGAACGTGTAGGAAGCCATATCATCCGCAGATGCCATGTTCATCACTGCGAGCAGACCGGTATCGTAGGACGTATGGGCGGCGTATTCTCTACCATAGAGGACTGCCATATCCATCATGTATGTAATTCACAGCAGTTAGGAGGCGCTGAGACCGCAGGTATCAAGCTCCACGCTGCTATAGACGTTACCATCAGGAGAAATTACATCCATAACTGTATCATGGGAGTATGGCTTGACTGGGAAGCACAGGGTGCACGTATCACACAGAACCTTATGCATGATAACCAGCGTCCCGAGGGCAGGACTCCCGCACAGGGTGCTATGTTTTCAAACGATATCTTTATCGAGGTCGGACACGGTCCCACACTTATCGATAATAACGTACTTCTCTCAAAGGTATCGGTTGTCATCCCCAGCGAGGGTATCGCATGCGTACACAACCTTATGCTCGGTTCATTCGCACTTATCAACTCAGGTGTTGACAGCATAGTAAACGGGCAGCGTGAGCCCAGGTATACACCTTATCATATCCGCCATAGGACAGAAGTGGCCGGCTTTATGACCATACTTCACGGTGACGACAGGATCTACAATAACATCTTTGTACAAAACTTCCCCGTTACCGATAAGAAAAAGACCGCTCAGGCCAACGATTATGAAGTAGTTGGTACTTCCTGCTTCGATATCTTCCCTTCATATGAAGAGTGGATAGCCCAGTTTAACATGAGTAAAGAACCTGATATGGGTAAGCTTGCAACCGCACACTTCGGACACCTGCCCGTATGGGTAAAGGGTAATGCATATTTTAACGGTGCAGCGGTAGGAAAGCATGAGACCGACGGTTTCGAGAATAAGAAGAACAAGGTAAGTGTAAAGTTGGTTGAGAAGAATGGTAAGGTAGGCATTAAGACGAATCTTTATCCGCTTCTTAAGGATTTCAAGGACGGTATCATCACAAGTGACATCTTAGGATGTGCTTTTGAGCCGGAGCAGAGATTCGAGAATCCTGACGGAACAGCTATCACATTTGACAGCGATTTCTTAGGAAATCACAGAGGTCTTTCCACCATACCCGGACCTTTCGCAGATGCAGCTGCAGCAGAATGTACGCTTTGGAATAAATAAGGATTATAAATATTATTTAGTTGATAAATATACAGCCTGTGGTATAATTAATATGATTATACACAGGCTTATATTTTTGGGAGCGGACATGAGAATTCTGATCATAAGCGATTCGCACGGAAAGACGGAAAACATAGAGTTTTTAAAGGGAAAAGTCGGGAAGATCGACCTAGTTCTGCACTGCGGAGACGGGATATCGGACCTGGATTATATAGGTGATATTTTTAAATGTAAAGCGGTCGGAGTATCCGGTAATTGTGACTTGTTTTCGAGGGAACCGTCCATGGTCAACCTTAATATCGAAGGGAACATGATCCATATAGAGCATGGGCACAGGCTTGCATACCGAAGTGATGTGGACCTGATCTCATTCGCTAAGGACAGCGGTTATGACGTAGTATTGTTCGGACATACCCATGTACAAAAGTTTCTTAACAAGGACGGCGTGTGGGTGGTTAATCCCGGAAGCATATCAAGACCCAGGGACGGATACCCTTCGTACTGTATTTTGGAGGCAGAAGGAAAAGGGAAACTCGACTTTAAGCTTTTGAGATTATGATGACAGAATAAAAATGGACGAAAGAGGAGGAATGGAAGATGCCGTTTATTGATTCAAAGATCACAGTGGCTGTAGATGCAGCAAAGAAGGAAGAGTTAAAGGCAGAGCTCGGAAAGCTCATGGCTACACTTCATAAAAGCGAGACCTATCTTATGGTAGGTATAGAGGATAAATACGATCTCTGGTTTGGAGGAAAGAAACTTGAGAAGGGAGCATATGTGGCAGTAAGCCTGCTTGGAAATGCACCTTCCAAGGACTTTGAGACCATGACGGGACAGATCTGTGATGTGTATTCAAGACTCCTCGGTATCCCCGGGGATGCAATATATGTAACCTATCATCCAATAAGTGACTGGGGCTGGAACGGAAGCAATTTCTGATGGGATCCGAAGGAATCAATAAAAATACTACCGCAACCATATCGATATCGGTAAGGGAGCTGGTGGAGTTTGCTGAACGGAGCGGTGATATAGATAACAGGACCGCCCGGACAGACCCGGATGCGATGCAGGAGGGTGCCAGGCTCCACCGCAAGATACAGAAGGAGTACGGAAGCGGGTACAGTGCCGAAGTCTCGTTAAAGTACGACGCATTTGAAGAATATGACGGAGAAGAGATGATATTCTCCATAGACGGGAGAGCCGATGGCATTTTTTCGGAAGATATCACCTTTATAGACGAGATAAAGACCACCTATAAAAAAGTGGAAAATATGGAAGAACCCATCAAGGTGCACTTAGCGCAGGCAAAATGCTATGCATACATATATGCGGAGCAGAACGGACTTAGTGAAGCCGGTGTCAGGATGAGCTATGCAAACCTTGAAAGTGAGGAAAAGAAGTTTTTCCACTACCGTTATACATTTGAAGAGCTTGAAAGCTGGTTTAAGTCCATCACTCATGAGTATGCCAAGTGGATAGCCTGGCAGATGAAGTGGGTAAGAAGACGTAATGCGAGCATAAAAAATGTGGCATTCCCGTTTTCGTACCGTGACGGACAGAAGGATCTGGCAGCAGGGGTATACAGGACTATACTTCGCAGGAAGAAGCTGTTTCTGGAGGCTCCCACCGGAGTCGGGAAAACCATATCCACGGTATTCCCGGCGGTAAAGGCCATGGGAGAGGGGCTCACATCAAAGCTTTTCTACGGTACTGCCAAGACTATAGCAAGAACTGTAGCCGAGGAAGCATTTTCGGTGCTGATGGATAAGGGCCTTGAGTTTAAAGCCGTTACCATTACCGCAAAAGAAAAGATATGTGTGCTCGAAAAACCTGCATGCAATCCCGATGAGTGTCCCAGAGCCAAGGGGCATTTTGACAGAGTAAATACTTGTGTATACGACATGCTTAATAATGAGGGCAGGATAACGAGAGATCTGATCCTTGCATATGCGGAAAAGTATAACGTCTGTCCTTTTGAAATGTGCCTGGATGTGACTACATGGGCGGATGCGGTGATATGTGACTATAATTATCTGTTTGATCCGAATGTATATTTGAGAAGATTTTTTGCCGACGGACCGGAACGGGATTATGTTTTTCTGGTGGACGAAGCCCATAACCTCGTGGAACGTGCAAGGGAAATGTACAGTGCACGTCTTGTAAAAGAGGATTTTCTTAGCGTTAAAAAAATGGTGGGAACGGCGGACTATAATCACAAACGACTGTCCGGTGCACTTGAAAAATGTAATAAATCCTTACTGGAGATAAAAAGAGAATGTGATGATTTTTCTGTCTGGGAGGACGTGGACACACTGTACGATACGTGCCTAAAGTTTATGGGGACGTATGAAGCACTCCCGATGGATTTCAGGGTGGAAGATCCGGAGAAACTGTCTGAACTGTACCTTAACGTAAGGCATTTTGTAAATATGCATGAACGCATGGACGGGGATTACAGCATATATTCTGACTATTCATCAGACGGGAGCTTCAATGTGACACTATGCTGCATGGACCCTTCCAAAGCATTAAAGGAATGCCTCAAAAAAGGCAGAAGTGCGGTATTCTTTTCGGCCACACTTATCCCTGTAAAGTATTATATAGGCCAGCTGGGCGGAGATACCGAGGACTATGCGGTATATGCTCCTTCACCTTTTGATAAAGACAACAGGCTTATTATGGTGGCGAGGGATGTAAGTACCAAGTATACCAGACGGGGTAAGGATGAGTACGGAAAGATCGCTGCATATATAAGGAATTTTGTAAAAGCAAAGACAGGCAACTATATGGTGTTCTTCTCCTCATATAAGATGATGCTTGATGTGGCAGAGGAGTATAAGTCACTATTCGGCGCCGAGACTGTTGAAGTAGGACTAAAACAGGCAGATGAGGATACTTCACAGGCAGATGTTCCCGCAAGCTTCGGAAAGACGGAGCCGGGGAAGACAAATCTCCTGCTGCAGCTTCAAGGGATGAGAGAGCAGGAAAAGGAAGCTTTTCTTAAAGCTTTTGATGAGGCAAATGAGGGGACTCTGGTAGGCTTCTGCGTTATGGGAGGCATATTCGGAGAAGGCATAGACTTAAGGGCCGAAAGGCTTATAGGTGCTGTTATAGTCGGCACCGGGCTGCCGCAGGTATGTAATGAGAGGGAACTTTTCAGGAACTATTTTGACGGTATAAACGGTAAAGGTTTTGAGTATGCATACTTATATAACGGTATGAATAAGGTCCTGCAGTCTGCAGGGCGTGTCATCAGGACTTCCGATGACAGAGGTACCATACTTCTTTTGGATGAAAGGTTTGGAGCCGAACAGTACAGAAACCTGTTTCCGCAGGAATGGTATCCGTATGAATACGTGGATCTGAAGAGTATGGAAAATGCACTTGATGTATTTTGGAACAAAAGTAACCCTGTAAAGGAGACATAAAAAGGAGGTATATTATGGCAGTGATCAATGTAACCAAGGATAATTTTGATGAGATCAGGAATAGCGGAAAGACCGTATTACTTGACTTTTACGCAGACTGGTGCGGTCCCTGCAAGATGGTATCGCCCATGGTGGACCAGATAGCTGAGGAGCATCCTGAGTACGTGGTAGGCAAGATCAACGTAGATGATGAGGATGAATTATCGGAGGACTTCGGTGTTATGAGCATCCCTACTCTTGTAGTACTTAAGGGTGGCGAAGTGGCTCAAAAATCAGTAGGTGTTATACCTAAGGATAAGATACTCGAGCTTCTTAAATAACTAAAAAGTATAATTGGGGTATTTATGAATAAGAAGGTGTTGATAGGACTTGCAGCTGTGATAATAATAGGATTACTTGCGGCAGCAGGCGTGATCATTTATGACAATATAGCGGAGAAATACCGTGAAAGTGAAGTTAAAACCGAGCTTTCGGCATACTATACCGTACCCGAAGGCGAGGCAATGCTCATTTTTGATGAGAGAGTATACGAGAAAAATGCCCTGTATGCGAATGGGGAGTATTATCTGGATCTTTCTACGGTATCCGAAAAGTATTCATCTCTTTTCCTATGGAATTCGGAAGAGAAAAAACTGTATTTTACTACGGCAACTGCCGCATATGTTTTTAATCCCGGGGAAAAAGGGATGCTTGTAAACGAAAATACAGTTGAAAATGAGATACCGCTTGTGCTGGAAAAGAACGGGGTAATATATGTATCCATGTCGTTCCTTACCACCTGCAGTTCTATCACATACAGAACATATCATGAGCCGGAACGTGTACTTGTAACTTACAGCACTGACGAGTACTTATGTGCAAATGTGAAGGAAGAGACCAGTATACGTGTGGATAAAGATATAAAAGCCAATTATCTGGAAAAACTTCCTGCCGGGTCCAAGGTAAGGATCATCGACGGCGGAGGCATACAGGAAAACGGATTTATCAGAGTCATGAGTGAGGACGGTGTCAGAGGCTACATATTGGAAGAAAGACTTGACTGGGAAAACAGATATAGCGAAACACCTTCATTTAATCCGTATACGGCAGAAGAGTACAAACATATAAAAAGTGCTGACAAGATATATCTGTCGTGGCAGCTTGTATACAGCAAGGGGCATATAAATGAAATGCTCGGGTCGCTTGATAAAAATCCTGAGGTCAATGTCGTATCACCCACATGGTTTTTTATGTCGGGGCCTAACGGAGAGATGATATCATACGGGGACAGCGAATACGTTGCTGCCGCCCATGAAAGAGGAGTAAAGGTCTGGGCGGTGCTTAAGAATGACGATATAGAAGGATCGTTTGAGCATAATGCCGACTGCTATAAGGTGCTGGCTTCCTATGACTCCAGGAAAAAGCTGATAGATAACCTTATCGATGCAACAGCGGAATGCGGAGCCGACGGCATCAATATCGACATAGAGACCACAAATGTCGATACCGGAGTATATTTCATCCAGTTTTTAAGAGAACTTTATCTTAAAGCGAGCCAAAAAGGTATCGTAATATCCGTTGATAATTATATCCCGGAAAGCAACAATGCATATTATAATATCCCTGAGCAGTGTAAGGTAGCTGATTATGTGATCATTATGGGATATGACGAGCACTACAAGGGTTCGGATGCGGGCTCGGTATCATCCCTTTCATGGTTCACATACGCTGCGGATCTTTCGTTAAAGAAATGTCCGGCAGACCAATTGATCATGGGAGTTCCTTTCTATACAAGACTGTGGAGGGAAGTGACTGACGGAGACAGTGTCAGGACGTATTCCGACAGCATGGACTTAAAGGAACAGGAAAAGTTCCTTAAAGAACTTAAAAAAGAACCTGAATGGCTGGATGATGCCGGTCAGTATTATTATGAGTATGAAAAAGACGGAGATACATATAAGCTCTGGGCTGAGGAAAAGAAATCGCTGACGTTAAAAGCCATCGTTATAGGTGAAAAGAAGCTTGCCGGAGCTGCCGCCTGGATGATGGGCGGTGAGACCGAAGGCTTATGGAGTGCCATAAAGAGTGCTGTAGAAGGAGATCTTTCGGCACTGTTAGATGAAAACGCAGCACCGGTAGAAACAGGAGAATGATAGTATTTAGTTACAGGAGGTCTGTATGGATACAATTATTGAATATTTAAAACAACTAGGAACCGATGTGGGACTTAAGATCATATTTGGAGTTTTAGTCCTGTTTATCGGATTTAAAATAGCCAGATGGGTAGTTAAGATGGTATCAAAGGGAAAAGCTTTTACAAAGCTGGACAAGAGTGTACAGAGCTTCCTTTTGAGTTTTATCAAGATCATTCTTTATTCATTGGTCATCGCCAGTGTGGCTATCATATGGGGTATTCCGACCACATCGTTCATGACGATATTTACTTCGGCCGGTGTTGCCATAGGTCTTGCTTTACAGGGCGCTCTGTCCAATTTTGCCGGCGGTCTTATGATCCTTATCTTTAAGCCGTTTAAGATCGGTGATTTTATAGAGAACGGTGCAGTGATGGGTACGGTTAAGGATATCACGATCATCTATACCATCCTTTATACTGTGGATAATAAGGTGATCACTATCCCTAACGGAACGTTGACCAACTCAAATGTTATTAATTATTCCACTCTTCCCGAGAGACGTGTGGATATCAAGTTCAGTGCAGGATATCATGACGATATCGACAAGGTTAAGAGTGTACTTATGGGTGTGGCCGAGGCACATGAGAAGGTGCTTAAGGATCCGGCCCCTTTTGTCAGGCTTACCGCACAGGCTGCAAGTTCTTTGGACTATACCTTCAGGGTATGGGTTAAGGGCGCTGATTACTGGGAAGTGTACTTTGATATGATGGAACGCGTAAAGAAAGCATTTGATGAGAACGGTATCTGTATTCCTTTCCAGCAGGTCGATGTTCATATGGACAAGTGATTTTTTGCGATTCTGATTTCGTCGGTCGGAGCACCGCTATGATATAAAACACATCATCGCGTAATAGCGATATTCTATACGATTTCATACGCACTTTGGCTTCGGACGCTTGCAATCGGATGTCCGCCTGATGCCGGACATCCTTAGGCTACGCTCAAAAATCGGTTTGGTTAACCGATTTTTGCCTCGCCGCCATGCGTCTGTAATCGTAGAATATCTGCTGTACGCTTAAGGTTTTATCTCATAGCGGTGCTCCGACCGACATTTTTATGCGGTAACAAATGAATGAAAAAAATAAAAAGAATGGCCTTGTATATAAAAAATACTTGTAAAATTCGAGAAAAAATGATAGAATGGTGCATTATTTGAATAAATAATAAATCCAAATTATTAGGAGGGACCATTATGAGAACTAGAATAAGAGAATTATTCAGGAAAACAGAAGAGTTTGCATCAAAAGACGTTACAGTTTGCGCGTGGGTACGTACTAATCGTGCACAGGCACAGTTCGGCTTCCTGAATTTGAATGATGGCTCCTTTTTTGATAATCTGCAGGTAGTGTA
>JAFZYX010000135.1 GCA_017616055.1 Ruminococcus sp. | reverse complement strand
TTATTGTTGTTATCGTTATTGTTGTTATTGTTGTTTCCGTCAGGGGCTCCATTCTTATTATAAGTTACATACTGATAATAAGCTGTAAGAGGAGTATTTCCGTTGTAATGGTTGAGCCAGCCGTCAACGCCTCTTCCGGGCCATGTGTTCATCATGATCTTGCCGGCTGTCTTAGGAATATTCTGATTTGCTGTGTATACAGCCTTACCATCTATGTACCATGTGATATGATCAGGCTGCCAGTCAAAACCATAGGTGTGGAATCCCTGTGAAGCGTCAAAGCCGAGATCGTACATCTTCTCGTGATTACCCTGACCGTTTGTGTAGTAGTTGAACTGAACCTTTGTAGTATCCTTACCGAGAACTTCGATATCTATCTCATCCCACGGATTATCGTCGGAAGGACCTGTATAAGTGAAGAATGAAGATACAACTCCATCGTTCTTTATTGCCTGCATTGAGGTCTCATAGTAACCATAATGATAGAAGTCATTTGTTCTGTACTCAGCGCCTGCATAGTTGTACTTGCCTGTTTTATCCTTGTCGATAGAAAGTGTAAGGCAACCCTTATCAAGTGAAGTCTGTGAAGCATACCAACCGCAATCAAACGGATCACCATTCTCCCAGCCATCAGAAGCAATAAAATACTTGGATGAACCATCACGGAAATCCTCTACCATTGTAGCAGATGAGTTCATAGGTGTACCATAGTCCTTAATATTCAGCTGTTTCGGAGCTGTTGTAGTAGTGGTTGTAGTAGAAGTGGTCGTTGTAGTTGTTGTAGTACTTGTTGTCGTAGTTGTTGTAGTTGTAGTGGTTGTTGTTGAAGTAGTAGTTGTTGTACTCTCAGTAGTATTGTTCGGATTATCAGCGCTGCCCGGGAGATAAGACTCAGGAAGCTCTTTAACTATATTGAGCAGATACTTCTGAATAGTAAGCGCGTCATTAGATGTAACTGACGAGCCATTCTCATAAACGTCAGCATTAAGCATACCAATATCTGTGATGTGATGTGAATCAGTACCATTTACGCCGTACTTGTTAGGATTTGCAAGTGCCTGCATAATAGTAACAGCGTCGCCCATATCTACTGTTCCATCGCAGTTTGCATCACCCCATTTAGTAACAGCATCTGCCGCATCAGCAGCAAGCGACATTGAAGTCATGGGGAAAGTCATCATCGCACAAGCTGCAATTACAGCAGCGCAGCGCTTAAATGTGTGCTTTTTCATAAATCTGCCCTCTCATTCTGTGACAAAGGTCACTAAAATAAATTTATACATTGAAACAGAACGTGCCAAAGCACACAGCGCTCAAACGGCACGTTATGTCACATTCTGTGATATTCTGCGGAACTCCGAAGGAGTATATCCGGTCTGCTCTTTGAACTGTCTCGCGAAATGAACGTAACTGCGATATCCGCTGCTTGCAGAAATATCATTAATGTTCATATTCGTTGTTGAAAGAAGCATTTTTGCATAAGTCACGCGGCTTTTTACGAGATCTTCAATAAAAGTCACACCGAAGTGTTTTTTATAGGCATGCTGGAAAGCTGAACGACTCATTCTTACCTCATGAGCGGTACTGTCAACACTGCGCTGCTCATATGGACGGCTGTAAATCTTATTACGTACAGTGGATATGAGTTCAAACTGTGTGCTTCTTCTGCCCGAAACACTGTTCTGAGTGTTTTCTTTAATCTTAATAAACATAAGTCTCATGAAGAGCTCAGCCGATTCAACCCTACATGGATTCTCAGAGTATCTCTCATATGCTATTGACTTCACGCAGTAGCTGAGGAACTCAAGAGGCATAGGAATTGCCTTTTCAAGAGGAAGGTTCATTCTCAGAAATTCCTCTTCCTCACCGATATCGTCAAAGTCGAAATGTACCCAGTCATTCTCGAATACATTCAGCGGGACGCAACGGTAACGCTGTGGTCTACCCTTAGGATAGATAAATACCGTACCTGCAGGAGTCAGTGTCTCCTTGCCATCCACTTCAAAAACAGCGGGTGTGCGTACAAGAAGAAGCAGATAGTCACCGCTTCCATCGGGTCTGTCAATAAAAAAGTCTGCGTCATGGCAGTGGTCAAAGCCAACATTATTAATGATCATTGTCAATTCTCCGTTTTCTCAAAATTCCGTTTTATGACAGATCGATAATTCAACACTCACAAGGCCTTTTTATTCATTGTGTAGATTATATCATTTTCAAATCTGTTTTTATATTATTATATTGTCAAAAGTAGCAATATAATGATATCTGCATAAAACGTTATCCCCCGCATAGGCGAGGGATAATAGTCTTTACTTTTTACCTTTCATGAAATCAGGAAATTTGTAGCGCTTTTTATACTCCTTCGGAGTAACGCCCAAGTATTTCTTGAATATCTTTATAAAATAGCTCTGGGAACTGAACCCCAGAAGATTGCTTATCTCAGAATCAGTATACTCCGAAAAAGTCAGAAGATTTGCAGCTTCTTCCGCCTTCGTCTTGCTTACATAATTACTGAACGCGATGCCGGTTTCCGATTTGAAAAGTCTTGATAAGTACGCAGGACTTATTTTAAGGAAGTCAGCAGCGTCCTCTATCATGATTTTTCCGTGGAGATGATCGCTTATGTAATCGAGAGCACGTACTATCTGCTTCGAATAGATACCGCTGTTGCGGACTCTCCTCATATGCCTCGTATAGCCCTCTATCATTTCCTGATGTACAGCATGGACCTCGTCCTCCGTCCTGCACTCATCAGCTTTCATTATGTAAATATCACTGAGATTATAAGCTTCTTCAAGTGTCATACCGCTGTTTATGCAAAATCTTGCTATAAGAGCGGCCGATATTGAAAAATGGTATTTTAAATTTCTAAGAGGATCTTTACTCAGAATACCGTAGCCTTCGCTGCAGAGCGGAGTCGCAAACACCTTCACAAGCTCGATATTACCCGAACAGATACTCTCATAGCACGCTATTTCACGATCAAAAGGCGCGTGCTCAAAACCTTCCTCACGTTTCAGGAATAAATGGGATGAAATATATTTTTCTGTATAATCGCTCATGTAGGACACCTCACTTTAATGGTACTTTAATTACATTATATCATCAAAATATGAATTATTCAAGCACAATATGTTACACTCTAATCTTTAATCAAGCCCACTGCACACAAAGTACAGTGAGCTTGATAAGACGATATTAAGTATTATGTACCGGTTTCATGGAAGAAATATGGAAGTGCATCATAAACATAATGCCTTACATAACCCCACCAGTGAGTCTTTCCAGGAGCAACCATAAAGTAGAAGTTGCCCTTCGAGAAGTCAGATGTGTAAATAAACTGACTCATCTTCTTCATTTCTTCTATCTGAGGATTTACATTAGGATAAGCTATATCATCAGAACCTGTAGCTGCAAAGATGAAGTACTGGTTCTTCTGAAGACCTGATTTGTCAATAGCATTAGCAATTGACTTAGCCTTGTCATATGCAGAGTTACCACCCCAGTGATCTCCACTGAGCGGCATGAAGTAACCAACGATATCGAGGCAATTCTCAAGAACAGCCCATGTTGAAACTGAACCCATTGAAAAACCGCCGTATGCTCTGTGCATTCTTGAAGCCTTCAGTGAACTCTCAGATGTATCCTTATTGGCATATGTTGAATACTTGCCTTCAACAAAAGGAACTACACTCTGACGGAACTCGCTGTAAAAACGTCCTGCCTCAGTCTTGTTAAAGGTCGGGAATACAACGATAAGCGGATCGAGTTCGCCATTCATTATCATATTGTCTAACATATTCTGAACCATTGTATCGCTCTGGGAGATCAGAGTGTTCTCATTCTCTCCGCCACCGTGCATGAGATAGAAGATGTTGTACTGCTTGCTGTCATCATATCCGTAGGGCAGATATACGTTTAGGTTATTTCCTCCATTGATACCGTTGTAGCTCTCCTTAACAACTTTTCCTTCCTGCTGGCACTTATTGAAGTAATTACCGGGAGCTTCCTTGAACTGCTTATTAGCGTCATAGTCAAAAGGCGTTACCTGCGGTTCAGGTGCATTGTCCGGAAATTCAGTTACTTTGCCAAGAACAAAATACTGCAGAAGTATAAGATCATTAACCTCAAACTCAGTACTCTTGTCAACATCAGCAAGTTTAATAAGCGAAGCGTCATTGTTTTCTGAGATTAAAAGCTTTCTGGCAGCTCTTACATCCATAGAGTTGATGCGACCGTCAGAATTAACATCGCCCAGTATAAACTGGCCTCCGACTGCACCATCAATTGTTGTACCTGCCGAAGCAACTGTCACATCGTCAACATAGAAGCTCGTAGTACCACTTTCGGTCTCAACATAGACCATTATATCAGAAGCGCCTGTCGGTACAGTAAAGCTGGTATTTGCCAGCTGTACCCACTTACCCTTCATCGGTGCCGCCTTAGCTATCTTCTCATATTGTGTATCGCTTCCGTCGTTGTATTGCATAGTAAGGTAGAATACCTCGGAATCTCTTCCCTCGTTCTGCATTACGTTAGCGCTGAAGCTGTAGGATTGACCAGCACTTATCTTGCTTCCGGGCGAGAAAGCAGCGCCGTTCCACGAATCTGATCTGTCAGAACAGTAGAGCGAACCGCTGCCTTCGAACGCTGCCTTTGATGATGCTGCTACTGAAGCTCCGCCTCTGCCTTCCCAATTTTCATCGCTGCTTTCAAATGTATAATGCAGCAGATAATCCCCTGAATCGACAGTCTTTTCAACAGTTGTAGTTGTCGTACTATTCTTGGGGGCAGTAGTCGTAGTTGTTGTAACAGAAGGCTGAACGTCCTCATCGCCACTGAATTTCCACCAGTCTATATTGAAGAGGTAGTCATTTCCACCTGTATATTTAAAATAAAGATCATGCTCGCCGCTTGCACCGCTCACGCTGCAAGATACTTCTTCCCAGCTTTGCCAGCCGCCAGTTGTCGGAACGTCACAAGTTCCTATTTTCTTGCCTGTAAGTCCGTCAAGATAAATCTCTATGCTGCCGCCGCTTCCTGCCGAAGCAATGCTTGCTGTGAATTTATCGGCACCGCTGCCGAAATCTACACCGCTTACCTTAACGTAGCTGCCATTGCGTATATTTCCAAGGTTCATGCCGCCATTATCACAGGCCTCTGTTTTAACACCTGAAGAAAAGCAAATTGTCTCTGCTTCGACACGTTTATAAGGATTAAGAGACTCAAGCTGCTTCGGTCCTTGTTTTGTGGGCGAAATAGTCGGTATAGAACCGTCTGAACCATACTGGAATTCATCGACACAGACACTTCTGTCAAAGCTGCCGCCACCTGGAAGACTTGCATCATGATAGAAGAAATAGGAATGTCCCTTAAAATCGATAACACCAGGATGGTTTGTAAAGCAGTTATGCATCTTCATGACCTGTCCGCCGTATTTCCACGGACCTGTTGGCGAAGGAGCTGTAGAGTAGCCTATACTCTCGGAACTCTCACCGTTATAGAATGCAGCGAAAACAAGATAATAAAGATCGCCACGCTTATAGAACCACGGTCCCTCACCGTATGAGGAAGCCTTTCCTCCTCCGGGACCGAATGTCGAAGAATTCATGTCAAAGTGTCCGATAGAACCGTCAAGAGTAATCATGTCCTCTTTTAACTTGACATAGTAGCATGTCGGATTTCCGAACATGAGCCAAGCCTGTCCGTCATCGTCGATGAATACAGTCGGGTCGATGTAATCCCAGTTCGGACCACAAAGCGGCTTGCCTAAAGCATCCTTGAAAGGTCCTGTAGGTGAATCTGCTACTGCAACACCAATAGCTCTGCCTCCACCGTTTTTGTGCTCAAGGGTCACATAGTAATAAAACTTACCGTTACGTTCTATGCATTGTGAAGCCCAAGCTGAATCCTCCTTGCCCCATGAAAATGAATTCCATGAAAGCAACATACCATGATCTGTCCAGTTCTGCATATCCTGTGAAGAATAGCAATGCCAGTCAGGCATATAGTAGAAGTCCGAGTTGTCTTTGTCACGTCCGGTGTATACATATACCGTATCATTATACACCATCGGTGCAGGGTCAGTGCTGTAAATCGTTTGAATACAAGGATTATCAGCAATTACCCGAGCTGTTGGGAATGCACCTAACGCAGTCAGTGACAACGTAGCTGCACTCACAATTGATAGTATTTTTTTCATAAGTCAGCCCCCATTATAGATTTGGATTTTGCCTTTTATTTCCCTTCTGATGAGCGTGAACCTTTAACGGTCAAAGTTCACAATTTCTTTATATTTTATTAAAGTATAATGTAAATTTAGCCTTTTCTTATACCAAAATTTTGTCATTTTTGGTAAAATCTCTACTATTAATATCAATTTTTGGCTAAACTTATCAATTATTGCTATCTACACTAAAATATCTACACATTTTGCTATTTTGTTCATTTTTTTCTTTATTTTTCGGCAATTTAACGTATAAAATATTCTATATTATTGCGTTATACCCCTAATATATAATATTATTTTTGTGCTGACATCAGCAATTTTTAGCTGATTTCCACAATTATCACAAAAAACGACTTGCATTTAAATACTTGTTAACTTTACAATGAATTCATAGAGGTAAAAGAGCTACAAGTTCCTCATCTCAATTTCTCATTAGGATTACTTCGGTAATAAAAAAGCAGAATGGGAGTGGTTATATATGAGTTCAAAGTTTTTCGGTAAAATAATTAGTGCAGCTGTTTCCACGGCATTGCTCTTTTCTACTGTTTCCTTTACAACATTCGCTGCAGACCAGCAAATGAGAGGAAACATCAACGGATACGATTATGAGATGTGGAATCAGAACAGTGCTGGTATAATAACATTTCAGCCAGATACCTCATCTTTCATCTGTAGCTGGCATGATATCGAATATTTCGTTGCAAGTCTCGGAAAGAATTATGATAGCAGCAAAAAGAATTACAAGGCAATCAGTAATTTAGCATTCTATTACGAGCTTGAGTTTACTCCACACGGTAATGCATTTTTCGGTGCATATGGCTGGACGAGAAATCCGCTTGTTGAATATTTTATTGTTGACGGCTGGGGAGACTGTAGACCATCCGGAGAGACTAATACCGTCAACCTGGGTACAGCCATAGTCAACGATCACGAATATGACGTATTCAAGTGCTATCGCTATAATCAGCCCAATCTGGATGGAACTTCAACATATCCCCAGTACTGGAGCGTACGCAAGACAAGTGCATCTTTAAACGATACGACCAACTATATAAGTGATCGTATAGATATCAGTAAACATTTTGACTCATGGAAAAACCTAGGACTCAACACAACCGGAACTTTATATAGTGCTGTATTCTATATCGAAGGCCGAAATTCAAGTGGAAGTGCCAAGTTGAAAAGTTTAGTATTCGGTGGCGGTTTCGATGGCAAAAAAGTCCGTGTAAGAGGGCTGGGTGAATACGAAGAAATGATTCTCCCTTGCGATGATGACGGCTACTATATCAGATATGATTTTGATAAAGAAATCGGGAATTGGGAATTCAACGGCTACGAACACGTTATATATGACGCTGAAGGCTATAACGGAACAAATGGCATGTTAGTTTCAAACCGTACTTCTGGCTGGCAATCTCCACGAACTTATCTCAGCACAGGTACTTTCATTCCCGGCGAGACCTACAGCATTGGTATGATGGTCAAACAGGAAGAGGAACCCACCGGGGATATGTGGCTCGAACTTGAGTATATTACCCCCGATGGTGAGCTTACGTATCTTCCCGTTGTTAAAGCAACTGCGGCAAAAGGTGAATGGACAGATCTATCGAACGCCTGTTTTACACTTGATATTCCTAAGGGCTCAAAGGAACTTAGACTTTTCGTTGAGACTGTTCCAGGCTGTGAGGACATATATATAGATGATTTTTATGTAGGCGTAAGCGGCGCAAAGCCATTGTCACAGTTAAATACAGATCCTGTTTCCGATCTCATCGGCGACATCAACTGCGACGGAGTAATAGATGTCTATGATCTTGCCCACCTTCGGAAAGGCATCCTTAATATGATCACAGGTACAGCCAAAGCACCTGCAAACTCTGATATAAACGGCGATGGAGATGTCAATGTTGCTGATCTTGTATTATTGCAAAGATATCTTCTTGGTGCTGAAAAACTTCCAGTGACTATAAAAACGTCAACTTCTACAACCACAACAACTACTTCCAAAACTACAACAATTATTTCGACCACAACTTCCTCCACTTCTTCATCTGTTACTTCAACGGCTGCTGAAACTCTTAGCTCCAAGACCACTTCGCTCGAAACAACAACTGCAGTCGAAACTTCTACAACAGCAAAAATAGTTACAGAACCTTACGAATTCAATTCTCAGTATCTGTTTGTACCTACAAGGAAATACCTGCCTAATGAAGTTTATCCACAGACAAAGCTTATAACAAGCAAATATGATTTTGACAGTTTTGTAACCGAAAAAGATAAGGATTATTACATGTTATATGACAGGAACAACGACTATTCAATGGCTTTTCCTAAAGCAACCAAGAATTATACTGACGAATGGTTCAAAACTCATAATCTGCTTATGATATTCCTGCAAGAAGGATTCCAGGCTCGGGATACATATATGCTGTCTTACGTAAAATCAGATGAAATTGGTATACAGCGCCTGCAAAAAGGTGGAGACGATGCTCTAGCTCAATGGCTGATTCTTATCGAGCTAGACAAGAATGCAGAGATAAATGACGATATAAAGGTAAGTATCACAAATTCGCCTGATATGACTTCTCCATTCGACGGATTCTGAAAAAACGATTTTTCAAGCATGATATAGTAAAAAACAGGCATAAAGAATGTGTGCGTCAATCACACTTCTTTATGCCTGTTTTGTTAAAGAGAACGGGTTTATTACATTCAGATTCTCTTTTTACCACCACAGTGTCGGCATAATTATACCGATTATCCGATAAGCTTCTTTTATCTTTTCATAACTCTTTTCATCTCCAGGATTTCTGTGATTGTTCAGCCAGTATTCAAGGTCTGATATCACAAGTAAAATCGCTTCACTCTCAGTCATTTCCCTTTCATCTATCTTATATACATTATTAAGGTCTATGACCTTCTCCGAATGCTTCATGTAAAGCTTGAGCCAAGTGTAAATCTGCTCATTCATGAAATCATTAAGCTGCCATGTGCACCTTTCATCATAGCCTCCGTATTTTCTGCGCTCCTTTTTCCACTTTTTACTGCGCTTGTCACCTTTCATTTTATACAGCACATTTTCCGTACAAGCCCACCCGCGTCCGAGCTTCTCAAGATACTTATTCCTGTATTTCTTCATAATTCCCTCTCATATCATCGTTATTTTACTGAAAACATCTTCCTTTTTTTGCTTTGCGCCATCAAAGTGAGGCCACGCATCTATATTATCCCCTTTTTTTCCGTGGAATAATATGAATATGAAAATGCGGAACAGACTGCCCTGCACTCTCATCGCTTGCATTCAGCAAGTTCACCCCATTATATCCGCATTTTTCAACAAGATGGAGCGAAACCTTTTTCACAGTTTCCATAAGATGAGAAAGCTCCGTACTGTCGCAATCAAGAATGTTTTTTGCATGTTTTTTCGGAATGACCAGAACATGTCCGTCAACATCCTCCGCAACATCCGTGAACTCTCCCCCACCTGTAGAGGTGGGGGCTTCGTAAGAAGATTGGTATTTAAGTTTCCACCTGAAATCAGGCAACCCTTATTCTTACAGGCGTGTCCACTTCGCCACTACCGTATAGAACTGTTAAG
>JAFZYX010000014.1 GCA_017616055.1 Ruminococcus sp. | reverse complement strand
CCTTCCTGTTAATTATACACTTCTTTGTTTTTTTGCTATAATGTTCCGCGATAAGCGCCTGTGGTGAAATTGGCAGACACGCCAGATTTAGGTTCTGGTGCCGTGAGGTGTGCAGGTTCAAGTCCTGTCAGGCGCACCAAATGCGAACAAATAAATAACCTCGCACTTCAGACAGTAATTGCTAACGCAATTAACTCGTGCGAGGTTATTTTTTGTTCTGAAACAATTGTTATGTTGCAGTTTCTGCAATCTCGCCGGTATTCGAATCAGTACCTTTGGAGCGCTTTTTATTCAGATCAACGATCGTGAAGATCACCGCAAATGTAAACAGCAGAATGCTTATGATCTGCGATGTAGAAAGTCCGAAGAGGAATCCTCTTATCTCATCTCCCCTGAAGAACTCCAGCGTGAATCTTACTACCGGATAGATATAGAAATACACGATGAGAAGCCTGTTTTGGAACTTGCCCTTTTTGTAGAGCATAAAGATCACTAAGAATATGATCAGATTGCAGGCTGATTCAACAAGCTGTACCGGGAAGCGGTTAACGTCATTGATGGCGGGATTAAGCTGGTTGTTGTGGACCGTAAAACCGAATTTTGATTCAATGCCGTAACAGCATCCGCCAAGAAAGCACCCTACCCTTCCGAATGCATGAAATAACGGAATATCGATCGCGTAAATATCAAACACAACATTCGCAGGAAGGTTCTTTCCTTTTTTACAAACGATAGCCATAGCGGCAATTCCGCCGAGAAGTCCGCCGTAGAAGACCATTCCGCCGAAATACCCTACTACGAGCAGTTTAAGGAAATTCCACCAAGTGTACTTTTCGATATTCTGGAACAGCGTAATGATGTGAGGAATATTGGTAATACCATAAAGGATATGGCCGCCGATAAACATGCCGATCAGGATATAGACGATCGTGATGATCATGTCTTCGTAGTAAAGCCCCTTCTTCTTTACAAGATAGCACGAAAGGAACGCGCAGACGAAGATGCCTACCAATGTGCAAATGCCGTATGTACCTATTTCTTTTCCGAATATTTCAACTATTGGATACATAAAAATTCATCCCTAAAAAAAGACAGTTGCTTTATTATAAAGCAACTGTCCGTGAAAACAATGGAATCAGCTAAATATTAGCCCATTGCTGCTGCGAGAGCGCAAACTGTGCATGTAGCGCAGATACCAACGAAGAAGAAATCGAATGCAGAGTAAACTGTACCGAGGATAGAAAGAACTAAACCAACGATACCGAGAACCTTCTTCTCGCCAGCTGCTGTAGCTGCCTTCATAGCACCGGAAGACTTAACGATACCGATGATACCTACGATCAATGCTGCCAAGCAGATAAGTGTAACAACGATGAGAAGGAAAATTAATCCGCCGAGAGAATCAGCGCTTGTAGCGCTGTTTGTTGCAGCATTAGAAATAATACCTGCAATGATAGGCAATGCCAATGAAACAATACCCAGGATCAGACCAGTCTGCTGTTGCTTTTTTGTTGTATCCATAACAACCTCCTAAAAATGTAATGCGTTAGAACTCCTATCGCTGTTTTCGATTATACTATTGTCCGAAATCTTGTAAAGGCTTTGAATTGAAAAAAGTAACAAATTCGTTAATGTGACAAATATATTTAAATAATCTGTAATACGCTACTTTACTACTTTGGGCAGAATGCCCTGCAAAGACTTATTTTTCAGCGTTTTCAGCTGATTTTAAAGCATTAAGACCAGTCTACTGATTTTCATTTGGTGTGATAAAATACTAAGAGGCGAAGATCACGTCTGTTAGAAAGGGGATAAGGCAGATGGATAACAATAACAACATTTTCAACGACTGGCAAAATTATCAGCCCCAGCAGGCTCCGGATCCCCAGCAGCAGTATCAGCCGCAATACCAGCAGCCTCAGTATCAGCAACCGGTTTACCAGCAGCCGCCTTATCAGCAGCAACCACAGTACCAGCAGCCGGTCTATCAACAGCCGGTTTATCAACAACCGGTCTATCAGCAACCCGTGTATCAGCAGCCGCAAAAACCGGTAAGACCCATAGATCTTCTGCCTCCCGAGGAAAGATCAGCCAGAAAGAAAAAGGCTAATACTCTGTGCATTATTTCGCTGATCCTGCAGGTTTCACCATATGTTATTCTCGGTGTTCTCTCGGGCATTTTAGAAAGCCTCGACAGAAGTTTCGACGTCACGACCTCAGTGCCCGCTATTGTCCAGATATTGGGCTATATAAGCGGCGGTGCTTACATAGCGTCGTGGGTATTCATGATCATCGCAAGAGCAAAGTACAGCGAGAGTGTCTTTGCCAAAGTCCTGATGTGGGTTTATCTCGGCTTATTGTCGATCGGCATCATCGGAACTATCGTTTTGATCTATATGTGCGCAATTTTATTAAACGGCTGCCACTGATCACACCCGGACATGACAATTAACATTCCTGAATTCGAGCATTCGCCCTACTCGCTGATCGTTATAGCATCGGTCCTGACCGGGTTTGCGGCGGCCGTCTTTCTGATGCGCAAGTTCAAGGTGGCAAAACAGACCATATTGTACACATCTCTTCTTACACTGATCTGCACATTGGTAATATCTCTGATGTCATCTGTTGAGCTCACCGGAAACGGTCTGGAATTAGGCTTTTCGGGCCTCGGAGCAGTAGTTGGGATGGCATTGGGCATCTTCCTATCCGGCCTTATATTCAAGGATAAACCCGAGTATGTTCTGGCCTCATTTGCCGCTGCGGCTCCTTTGATGTACGGACTCTCAAAGACCGGGTGCCTTTTGGCAGGATGCTGCCACGGGAAGCCCTACAGCGGGCCGTTTGCAATAGTTAATCACGGAATTCATTCGGGCTCTTTCTTCCCCGCACAGCTCGTGGACATGGCAGTTTTCATTATCCTACACATTATCGCCCTGATCCTGATCCTCAAAATGGAAAACAAACTAAAGGCTGTCTATATCCTCATCGCCATTGCATTACCCGTAAGATTTGCCACTGAATACTTAAGATACACA
The DNA here is from genome assembly GCA_017616055.1 of Ruminococcus sp. Taxonomy (GTDB): domain Bacteria; phylum Bacillota; class Clostridia; order Oscillospirales; family Ruminococcaceae; genus Ruminococcus. The sequence continues at coordinate 273 of JAFZYX010000014.1, read as the reverse complement.
AATACAGGGATCCTCGATAAAGGGCAGATAAAAGTTCTTGTTGCAGGCGCAATATCCGTCGGCATTGTCGTTCTCTGGAAGAGACTGCTGAAAGTCAATAATCGTTGACAAGAATTTGAGCATTATTGTATAGTAATTTTCAGGAATAAGAAGAAAAACAAAAGAGGGGTAGAACTTTATGGCTATTTGGGACAATCCTGCAGGAGCAGCAGGTGGTTTTGGTTCATCCAAAATTAAGACATTCTCGGCTAACTCTTACAAATGTCCGAACTG
>JAFZYX010000134.1 GCA_017616055.1 Ruminococcus sp. | reverse complement strand
TCTTGAAGTGCGTCTGGAATCTCCTGACGGAAAACTCATTGGCAGTATGAATGTGAATGGTACGGGTGACTGGCAGAAGTGGTCAACTCAGACCTGTGCAATCGAAGAGACCTCGGGAAAGCATAACGTTTATCTCGTGTTTACAGGCGAAGAGGGGTATCTTTTCAATATTAACTGGTGGAAGCCTAACACACCTGACACAGCAGTAATCATTGGCGACCTAAACGGCGATGGTGCTGTTGATATCTATGATCTTTCTCAAATGCGTAAGGCGGCTATGGAGGATGATGCAGAGCGCTTTGCAGCAGCTGATATAAACGGCGACGATACTATAGACGGCGAGGATCTTACATTACTTAAAAGGTTCATCATGGGCGAGATAAAGTCTTTTGATTAAGTTTTGGCATAAAAAAGAGTCCGAAAGCGATCAGTCTTAGTGATTGCTTTCGGACTTTTGTTATCTGTATTCTACTATTTCATCAAGGCTTTTTCTTGGCCTTGGGGTCGGAGCTTCATCAGCATAGCCGAGAGCAACTGCACCAATAAGCTGTGCGGTAGTTCCTATGTAACTTACAAGATCATTGTATGCATAGCAAGTGTTGGCTATCCATAATGTGCCGATACCGAGCTCAGTGGCTTTAAGCAGCATATTTTCAATAGCCGCTCCGATGGATAAGCTGTCACATATTTCAGTGATACGGGCAAAGGTATCAACATCAGTAAAAGGTGAACTGCCGTTGGTATTAAGTACCATTATTATAGTCGGAGCTTCTCGCATTATTCGTAGTGTGTTGAAGGCATCGGAAAGCATATATTCCGAGTTTGGCATGTTTTTAAGTTCTTCTTTGGTTTTTATAAGTCCCTTTTCCATTACGGCAAGAACTTCATCTTTAGTTGTTCCGCTGTAAACTATAAATTTCCAGGGCTGTCTGTTTTTAGCTGAAGGTGCGAGAATAGCTGCATTCAGTATTTCATCGATTAGTCTTTTGTCTATGATTTGAGGTTTGTATTTCCTTATACTTCTTCTGTCATTGATGTAGTCCATTGTTTTCTCCTGATAGTTTATTTTTGTAATTATCATTATACATTAATTCATTTCCTGTGTCAATCCTTTGTAATTGGCGGATATTTCTTGAACATATCAAGAATCTCTTGTATTGAATCGATTGACTAAAACTGTGTTTGGTGGTATAATTATTTATGTAAATTGTTTCGGATATTAAAATTATACTTTGTAACAGGAGAAGAATATGAAAGTAAGATTCCATCTTCCTGATTTTTCGGGAAGTTTCAAGTTAAATCTGCTGTTTGCAGAAATGCTCAAAAATCACCCGGAATATTTCCGTGAGGGAGTGGAAATAGCCTCGTTTTACGGAGTCTTTCCGCCGTGTATGTGGAATGGCGGAAGGTCGCAGGGTGGAAATACTGATAAAAATTACATGAAAGCGGTAATAAAGGAGTTCAACGACCGTGGTATACCGCTTCGTTTTACGTTTACGAACATCATGCTTGAGAAAAAGCATCTAAGCGACGAGCGATGCAATATGATGCTGCACTTGGCAGACAATGGAATGAACGAGGTTATAGTGGCTTCGCAGCTTCTGGAGGACTATATCCGCAGTGAGTTTCCGAAGTATAAGCTGACAAGCTCAACATGTAAACGTCTCGATTCCAAGGAGGCTCTTGTTGCCGAACTTGAAAAGGACTACCATGTTGTTGTTGCAGATTATGATCTTAACAACAAATTTGATATTCTCGAAAACCTTCCGCGTAAAAAGGATATCGAGTTTCTTGTAAATGCCTGCTGTCAGCCTGAATGTAAGGGAAGATCACAGCACTATAAGGACATAAGTCAGCAACAGATTGCATTTTGCAACCATATAAAGAAGTACCCAAATGTCCCTTTTGATCTTGAAAAATACGATCCGAATCATTTCAGCAGCTGCCCTTACTCCAAGCGCAATATTTTCGAGATACGTGGACTGAAAACTCATATTTCTCCTGAAGCTATATGGGAGAAGTATGTGCCTATGGGCTTTGAGCAGTTCAAGATAGAGGGAAGGACTGCAAGTACACTTAACAAGATTGAAACATACATGTACTACATGGCAAAGCCTGAGCTTCGCGAAGAAGCACGGTATTTTCTGCTCAATATGATGGAGGACAGCGGAGCACTTATTTTTACATGACATTTTGAAAAATAGATTATTATCAGGCGGCTGTGATGTTGTTTCGCAGCCGCTGTTTTTATATCAAAAAGCGAGACTTGAATAATCTTTTTATAATATTATTTTTCTGTTGACGATGGGGGAAAAAAGTGGTATAATCATTAGGCATGAAAAAATGGAAGGACGGTTTTATGGAGAAAATCCGGAAGTTTATTAAGGCACAGCCTGTAATGGTCATATCATTTATTCTTGCAGTAGTGACGATGTTCATCGTACCGCCTGACAGAGAATATATCGGTTACTGTAACAGAACAGTGCTCATCGAGCTTTTTGCGCTGATGGCGGCTGTTGCAGGACTGCGGAGCATAGGAATATTTGACAAAGCCACGCGGCTTATACTGCAAAAGGCAGGAACTGTACGAAGGCTAGGAGCTGTGATGATACTCATATGCTTTTTCAGTGCAATGCTTGTTACAAATGACGTGGCTCTCATCACATTTGTACCTCTTACCCTACTGATATACAGGAATATCAACGATGAGAAAAGCCTTATACTTACTATAGTACTCGAATCTGC
>JAFZYX010000133.1 GCA_017616055.1 Ruminococcus sp. | reverse complement strand
TGTCTTTAAAATATCAAAGTGCTGAAATATCGTTGCAAAAAACCTCAAAATGATTTACAATATAATATGTGTGGTATTGCGCCTGTACACAGGAAAATGTTAAGGCGATACCGATATTACTACTATAACACATATTTACTGTTTTTACAACTGTATTTTTATAATTTTATTGATTCTAAGGAGCTTTTTAATGGGCATAAGCATTTTAGGAATTGGCAGATATGTGCCTGAACAGGTATTAAAAAACGATGACTTTACCCGATTTATAGAGACAGATGATGAGTGGATACGTACAAGAACGGGTATAATAGAGCGTCCAATGGCAGGATGGGAGCCCACGTGGTACATGGGAAAGCAGGCTGCTCTCAGAGCTATCGAAGCAGCAGGAATAGACCCTGCCAAGATAGGCTTGGTCATTTCCTGTACAGCTACCTCTGACTTTCATACTCCCAGTATGGCGAGCGTTATACAGCATGAGATAGGCGCAATCAGCGCAGCTGCATTTGACATGAATGCTGCTTGTTCAGGATTTGTTTATGCAACTGATACTGCTAGGCGCTTTCTTGAGACCGATGACACTTTGAAGTATGTCCTTGTAGTAGCTAACGAAGCTCTTTCGCGTTTTCTTGATTTTAAAGACCGCTCATCGTGCATACTCTTCGGCGACGGAGCAGCTGCCGTTGTTCTTGAAAAGAGCGACAAGCTCTATTCATCTGCGCTTTGCTCTGACGGAAGCGGTGCTTCACTTCTATGTGCGAGAGCTCTCAGCGTAGCTCCCGAAGTAGCGCAGAATAAGGAATTTAACGATCCTTTCCCTGCCGCTCCGCTGCACAAGCTGCAGCAGAACGGCAAAGAAGTATACAAATTCGCAGTACAGGCTCTTCCGAAATCTTTCGAGCTTGCAGCTGAGAAAGTAAACATCACAAAGGATGATATAGACTGGTTCGTACCTCATCAGGCGAATATACGCATAATTGAGACTGCAGCAAAGAAACTTGACGCACCGATGGAGAAGTTTATAGTAACTCTCGACCATTATGGCAATACATCAAGTGCTTCGATACCGCTTGCATTATGTGAGTCCATAGAAAAGGGAATTATCAAGCGTGGACAGAAGCTTGCACTTATAGGTTTTGGTGCAGGGCTTACCTATGGAGGAATAATTCTTGAATACTGATTATCAGTGATTTGTAGTGGCTGATGCAGACATCAGTTTGAATATTTAATCGAATTTGCGGAATGCCGAGAGCGGCGTTCCCTTCTAATAATTAACCACTAATCCCTAAAAAGGAGATCTACTATGAAAACACGCATTACTGAGCTTCTCGGCTGTGAATACCCCATAATTCAGGGCGGTATGGCATGGGTAGCCGAGCATACACTTGCTTCCGCAGTATCCAATGCCGGCGGAATCGGACTTATTGCAGGCGGCAGTGCTCCGATAGACTATCTTCGTGAGCAGATACGTCTCTGCAAGGAAAAGACAAAAAAGCCTTTCGGAGTAAATATCATGCTTATGAGCCCGAACGCTGATGACCTTGCACAGCTCTGCATTGACGAAGGAGTAAAAGTTATAACCACAGGTGCTGGCAATCCGGGAAAGTATATGGCTGCTTGGAAAGAGGCAGGAATAAAGGTAATGCCTGTAGTTCCGTCTGTAGCTCTGGCAAGAAGAATGGAAAAGTCAGGAGCTGATGCAGTTATTGCAGAGGGCACTGAATCAGGCGGACATATCGGCGAGAATACAACCATGTGTCTCGTTCCTCAGGTAGTTGATGCAGTTGAGATTCCCGTTATTGCTGCAGGCGGAATTGCCGACGGCAGAGGTATGGCGGCAGCTTTCATGCTGGGCGCCGAAGGCGTGCAGATAGGTACGCGTTTTCTTGCTTCTGAGGAGTGTCAGATACATCCCACTTTCAAAGAACTTGTAATAAACGCAAAGGACACGGATAATATTGTAACAGGACGTTATACAGGTCATCCGTGCAGAAATATCAAGACAAAGTTTGCAAAGAAGCTCGCAACAGGTGAAAAGGAGGGAACGCTCTCTCCTGAGGAGTTCGAACAGCTTACGGTTGGTGCTCTCCGCAGGGCTGTAGTTGACGGCGACGTGGAAAGTGGTTCGTTCCTCTGCGGTGCTATCTCAGGCATGGTAAACGAGATAAAGAACTGTGCTGATATTGTTAAGGAAATAAACGACGGCGCTGAGAAACTTTTGAAGTTATGAAATATAAATATATAAGAATCAGGAGCAGTTTGGTCGGTACCTACTATTACAAAACCGAAAACGGTAAATTAAGTCCGCGTCAGGTGATAGAAGATATGGCTGAAAAGGGATTTAGGTATGTGGGAAATGTACCTGTAAAGCAGGTCGGTTATGGCTCTTTGATCGAATACGACATGATTTTTGAGAGAGATGACAGGTAAATAGTGACATTTGTAACTGAAAAAAGTGACAAACATCACTTTGCAATAAGCTGACAACATGATAGAATAAAAAAACAGAAAAAGAAAACGGAGGTAACAAAAATGGCAACAGCAATAATCACAGGCGCTTCTCAGGGAATAGGCGCTTGTATCGCAAAAAGACTCGCACAGGACGGCTTTGATGTAGTTATAAATCACTATCCGAGTGACGGTGACAAGGAAAAGGCTCTTGCAGTTGCAGAGGAGTGCCGAGCACTAGGCGTAAAGGTTGAGTGTTATGCGGCAGATGTTTCAAAATACGATCAGTGTGAGGCTATGGTAAAGCAGATTAAGGCTGATTTCGGCTCTATTGATGCGCTTGTGAACAATGCAGGCATAACCAAAGATAAGCTCCTTGCAAGAATGAGCGAGGAGGACTATGACGCTGTTATCGCCGTTAATCAGAAGAGCGTATATAATATGACAAAGCATGTTACATCTGTCATGATGAAACAGAGAAGCGGCAGAATAGTCAATGTTGCTTCCGTGGCAGGACTTTATGGTAATCCGGGACAGATGAATTATTCAGCTTCTAAGGCTGCTATTATTGGCATGACAAAAACTACTGCAAAGGAATTTGGTTCGCGCAACATCACCTGCAATGCAGTAGCTCCTGGGCTAATCAGGACCCCAATGACGGATGTTCTTTCAGACGAGCTCAAAGAGAAGATGATCTCAGCAGTAGCTCTCAGACGCTACGGTGAACCCGAGGAGATCGCTTCTGTTGTATCTTTCCTTGTTTCCGATAATGCTTCATACGTTACGGGACAGGTAATAGAAATCTCGGGCGGACTTTCAATGTAAAAGTATAAACGGTCGCAGCATGGGGCAGAATGCCTCAGACATACTAAAAAATCCAATACATAGGTAAGAAAGGGTATTATATGAGCAAAAGAGTTGTTATCACAGGTCTTGGGGCAGTAACTCCACTCGGAACAGGTGTTGAGAAATTCTGGGCAGGAATAAAAGAGAACAAGCTGGGTATATCGTATATAGATATGTTCAGTACAGAGCGCACAGGCGTAAAGATTGCGGGTATCGTCCGCGATTTCAATGAAGAGGATTATTACGGTGTGGAAGGCTGCTTCGAAAAGAAAGAAGCAAGACATATGGACACCTTTACGAAGTTTGCGGTTATATCAGCACATGAGGCTCTCAAGGATGCAGGTACAGATCTTAAGGACCTCGATCCGTACAGAGTAGGCGTTCTTGTTGGCTCAGGAATCGGAGGTGTAGACCTCACACTCTCAGAGTATGAGAAGTATCTTGAAAAGGGGCCGGGCAGAGTTTCCGCATTCTACATTCCAATGATGATAAGCAATATGGCAGCAGGAACTATTTCAATGAAAACAGGTTTCAGGGGAGCTAATTTTGATATAACTACAGCCTGCGCATCCAGCACGCATTCAATTGGTGAGGCTTTCCGCAAGATCAAGGATGGTTACCTTGATGCTTGCCTTGCAGGCGGTACAGAATCAACGAGAGTAGAGTTCACATTCGGTGGATTTTCAAATATGAAAGCTCTGACAAAGTGTGATGACCTTACGAGGGCATCTATTCCTTTTGATAAGGAACGCAGCGGATTTGTACTTGGAGAGGGTAGCGCAGTTCTCGTGCTTGAGGAATATGAGCACGCAAAGGCAAGAGGCGCAAAAATATATGCAGAGCTTGCAGGTTATGGAGCTACCTGCGATGGTTATCACATGACTTCGCCTATGCCAAGCGGCGAGGCAGCTGCAAAGGGTATGGAACTAGCAATGCAGGAGGCTGGACTCAAGCCTTCGGACATAGACTACATCAATGCTCATGGTACATCGACAGGTCTCAATGATAAGTATGAGACAGCTGCTATAAAGCTTGCTTTCGGTGAAGAAGAGGCAAGGCGCGTGAAGATAAGTTCGACAAAATCGATGATAGGCCATCTTCTCGGAGCAGCGGGTGCAGTTGAAGCAGTAGTATGTGCAAAGTCAGTAGAAGAGGGCTTTATTCATGCTACAGTTGGATATAAGGTGCCGGATGAGGAATGCGACCTCGATTACTGCGGAAACGGCAACATAAAGCAGGAGGTAAAAGCAGTTTTGTCTAATTCTCTTGGATTTGGCGGGCATAATGCGACTATCTGCTTTAAAAGGGTAAATGACTGAGGAGGATAATTGATGGAGAAAATTTATGGTCAGATAGACCTTGAAACGATCGAAAAGCTGGCTGATATCATCAACAGGAAAGAGCTTTCTGAGCTTACCATTTCAAATGGGGATAAAAGCATAACACTTAAGGGCAAAAAATGCATTCCTGCAATGCATATGCCGCTAGTTACAGCTCCGTCTGCACAGAATCAGACTTCCATTGAGAGTACTCTCGCTGAAAGTGAGGCTTCAATGGCTGAGGAGGTAAGTGGAAAGATCGTTAGATCCCCTATCGTAGGTACATTCTATTCAGCTCCCTCGCCTGACAAGCTGCCTTTTGTAAAGACGGGTGACGAGGTGAAGAAGGGCGATGTTATCATGATAATTGAGTCCATGAAGCTTATGAATGAGATACAGTCCGAGTATGATGGTACAGTAGAGCAAATACTGGTTTCCGACGGACAGGCGGTAGAGTTTGATCAGCCTATCATGGTTATAAAATAATGGAATACAAGTACCTTACTCGGGAGTTAATTGAAAAAGGCAATGTGAATATCACCTCACCTGATATGTTTGAGGAAGCAAGGCAGTATAATATAGAAGCTGTCAGGAACTATAAGAAACGCTATCTGATAAAGATTGCTTTCGGTCTCTGGATAGCTGCGCAGGTAATATATGTGTTATTCTGTGCCTTTAACAGTATTGAGATGCAGGTCAGCTATGACAGAGCGACTGACACGAAAGTTCCCGTATGGCGAGCGGCTCTTGCGGCATTTGGAGTTCTGGCTTATTTTGGACTGATGTTTTGGTTTGCCTTTCATCACGGCAGCCGGGACAAGAAGGTACTTTTTCTTGCTTCGCTTCCTGTAATAGCCTTTTCATTGTATTTTGTAGGTATACCGTTGGGAAATTATGTTATAGCATATCTTTACGAAAGGTCGGAGGACTATTTCTCAAAGCAGCTTGGCTATCCTTCCTTCCCAAGGATTGTGACCAATGCTGTATTCAGCAGCACGGACAATCTCAAGGACCTTTCCTATGACAGCATACGTGAAAAAGCGCAGAGGGATCACCCTGACAGAGGAGATTTCCTCGGATAGTATGAGGTTTTTGCATCATGAAATGGAAATATATAACCCAGGATATAATCGATGCAGGCGGAATAAACGTTACCAGTGCCGAAATGTTTGCGGAAGCAAGAGAATATAATATAGAAGCCGTAAGAAACTACACCAAGAAGCGGCGCAACCACTGGTTCATTGCTATATGGTCTTTAGGGCAGCTTGTCCTGAGCCTTGTTATTGGTATAATGCTTGTAGTGAATAATCAGCTGGAGCAGATGTTCACCTCAACGACCACTCCCACATGGAGGATACTTCTGAGACTTTTCGGTTTCCTTGCATACATGGGAGTATTTGCATATTTTGTCATAATACGCAGAGATCCGCGTCCTCATGTTATGCTTCTCAGCACTCTGCCCATACTTATAGCAGACTGGAGGTTTGCAGGAGTAGCTGCATTTAACTTCCTTGTGGGCTGGCTGCACGAAAAGACTGAGGATCAGCTGCGTGAGAAGTGTGGCTATCCGAAGTTCTCAAGGCTGATTGTAACGACAGCCTACAGTGACAGCGATGTTATTAAGGAGCTTACATTTGACAGCATACGCGATAAGGCACGAAGAGAACATCCCGATGATGATGAACTGAAATAGAACGATGTACGAAAAAGGAGATAAAAAATGGCCGATATACTTATGAATAAAGAGCAGATAATGGAAATAATCCCCCACCGTGATCCGTTTCTTCTCATTGACGAGATAGTGGATATGGAAGTGGGAGTAAAGGTACACGCAAGAAAGTATATTAAGGAGGACGACTTCTGGTTCAAAGGGCACTTCCCGGGATATCCCGTTACTCCCGGAGTTCTTATGGTGGAGATGCTTGCACAGGCAGGAGCTGTATGTATGCTCTCAAAGCCAGAATTTAAAGGGAAACTTGGACTTTTCGGAGGTATCGACAAGGCAAAGTTCCGCAGACAGGTAGTTCCGGGAGACGTGCTCGACCTTGAGGTGGAGATGATACGTCAGCGCGGACCAGTGGGTACAGGACAGGCGCTTGCGTCAGTAGGAGGCGAAAAGGCTGTATCCTGCGAGATAACCTTTGTTATCACAGACAACAAATAATTCTGTACGGGGGATAAATATAAATGTTCAAGAAAGTACTTATCGCCAACAGAGGCGAGATAGCTGTACGAATAATAAGAGCGTGCCGAGAGCTCAGCATTCGTTGTGTAGCGGTGTATTCCACAGCTGATAGGAATTCTCTCCATGCACAGATAGCAGACGAGTCGGTCTGCATAGGTCCTGCTGCCACAAAGGACAGCTACCTTAATATGAACGCCATAATACAGGCGGCTATAAATACCGGAGCTGAGGCTATACACCCAGGCTTCGGCTTTCTCTCCGAGAATGCCGAGTTTGCAAAGCTCTGCGAAGCAAATGGAATAGTTTTCATAGGACCGTCATATAAGTCTATAGAGATGCTTGGCGACAAGGCTGCTGCAAAGGAGACTATGGCTGCTGCAGGAGTACCTGTAATCCCCGGATCAAAGGGAGCGGTTAAGAACCTTAAGGAAGCTAAGAAGATAGCCGAAAAGGCAGGATATCCTGTACTGGTAAAGGCTTCCGCAGGCGGCGGCGGACGTGGTATACGCCGTGTTGACAGTCCCGATGAGCTCGAAGCTCAGATGACAGCAGCGCAGCAGGAGGCGAAAAACTTCTTTGGTGACGATGCTGTATATATCGAGAAGTTCCTTATAAATCCTCACCATGTTGAGATACAGATAATTGCAGACAAGCATGGCAATTATATTCACCTCTGTGAACGTGACTGCTCAATGCAGCGTCGCAATCAGAAGATGCTGGAGGAATGTCCAAGTCCTATTGTTGATGAAGAACTTAGGAAGAAAATGGGAGCAGCGGCAGTAACTGCCGCAAAAGAGTGCGGCTACTATAACGCAGGTACAATAGAGTTTCTGGTTGATGAGAACCGCGACTTTTACTTTATGGAAATGAACACGAGAATTCAGGTCGAGCATCCAATAACTGAAGAGGTAACGGGGTTTGATCTTGTAAAGGCACAGATAGAGATAGCTGATGGCAAGCCTCTTGAGGTTAAGCAGGAGGATGTAAAAATGCGAGGCCATGCTATAGAGTGTCGAATAAATGCGGAAAACCCGGATAAGGGCTTCAGACCGTCCCCCGGAACTATCACGGCTCTATATATGCCTGGTGGGCCTGGAATAAGAATAGACGGAGCCGTATATCAGGGCTATACTATAACTCCGTACTATGACTCAATGATAAGTAAGCTAATTGCTCATGGCTCTGACCGAGAGGATGCCATAAACAAGATGAGATGGGCTCTTTCGGAGTTTATAGTAGAGGGAGTTGATACAAATATAGATTTCCAGCTGGAAATAATCAGGAACGCTGATTTCAAGGCAGGAAAGTATGATATTGGCTTCCTTGGAAGATATATGGAAGAAAAGAAGAAATAAAACGGGAATGCGGTGAAAAGAATTGTTTGAAGATTTTTTTAACGTAGTTAAGAAGCGCTGGGGAGAGGGCGAAGAGGAATATAAACCCCCTATGTTCAAATGTCCGCGCTGTCAGGGCTTGAGTCCGCTGTCAAAGTATGAGGAACTGCGCAGAGTATGTCCTAAGTGTAATTATCACGGCAGGTTATCCTCAAACGAGCGTATCGCTATTACTGTAGACAAGGACAGCTTCAAGGAATTTAACGGAAGAATGAGAGGAGCAGACCC
>JAFZYX010000132.1 GCA_017616055.1 Ruminococcus sp. | reverse complement strand
AGCTGTTGTTGTCTTTTCATCTTTTGATGTTTCTGCTGCAGTTGTTGTCACAGCTGCCTTTGTGGGAACTGTATTGTCAGAAGTTCCGCCGTTTTCTGTGCTTCCGCATGATACCATAGAAGCTAACATTGTAAGTATTGCCAGACAAGAAATCATTTTTTTCATAATAATAACCTCATTCCTTAAAAATATCTTTGTTTCGCGTTGTGCCTTTACTGTGATTATATAATAGCACATTATTTCGGACTTGTGTGCGGAATTACAAATTTGTAATCGCTTTTTTCAGAATATGACTCGCCTGAGAACGTACTCGCCCTCAGAAGTGGCAGCTATCTCGTATGTGCTCATATCGTCCATATTCAGATGCTTTTTCAAACGGGAAATATTTACCCTTATGGTGTTTTTGCTATCCTCCACATCACAGCCGTAAATGGTCTTGTATATATCATGGTAGCTTATACGCGAGCCTATCTGTGAAGCAAGCATATAGAGTATCTGCAATTCACGCTGGGGCAGTGAGTATTCATTTCCGTCAAGGGTGGCAGTTCCAGCAAAAAGATCAACTGTAAGTTCGGGAAGCTCTATCTTCGGGTGCTGAGGAGACTGCTTTACATTGCGGCGGAGCTGCGCTTCTATACGCGCCTTTAATACATTAAGGTCGTAGGGCTTGGTTATATAGTCATCGCCGCCGCTGCGGAAGCCCATTACTACGCTATCGTTCTCGTCACGGGCTGTGAGGAATATCACAGGAGCCTGTGTTTTCTGCCGCAATATCTTGCAGAAGTCCATTCCGTCGCCGTCGGGCAGCATAACGTCAAGGAGCACAAGGTCGGGAACGCACTCCTCCAGCATAAACGATGCGGTCTGCACCGAATCCGCACAGTGTACGGTATAGCCTTCGTTTTCAAGGAATGTTCTGTTGATACGCATGATGTCTGAATCGTCTTCTACTAATAATATGTGTGACATAATGTTTTCCCCCTGTGATTACAATTTCGTAATTCTGTTCACTTATTAAAAAAAATATGGTATAATGTATTCAACACCATAAAGGAGTGATAAAATGAAAAAGGAAATCTCCAAAAGCCGCGCTTTGCGAAGACGGCTCCTTAGTGTTCTGCTGATATGCCTTATTACTATAATGATAATATTTGTTTCTGTCTTTGATATCGTATATAAACGCTCGACTAATATAGTCACTTCGCATACGTCCAAGATCGCAAGCAATACCGTTGATACTACTGCTCACGGTTTCTATCAGGTCACCCTTGGAAACCTACAGCTGTCTCTTGAAAGCTTCGGAACCAACATATGTACAGTCCTCGGCTCTTTGCAGGATATACCCGATATAGATCAGGAGCTCGTCCTTGAAACACATATGATGGATTTTTTCAATATAGATGCTTCAAATAAGGGCAACGATGTTATTGGCTTTGCTTATTCTAACGGTGAATTCCACAGCATACCTTCCGAGCCCGAGTGTGACCGTATTATTCAGGAAGCTGTTGAAACCATTAATATTGAATATGCAAAAGAGCCCTCCGCTCACTATCAAGGAGGCAGCTTTCAGTCAGAACTTGAACAATATTCTGAAAACTGCATGGGAACATATACTATGGAAGGTCAGGGCTTTGTATGCGCATGGGATCATCTGAACAACTACAATGTTCTTTATCCCGATATTTGCTACGGCATAATCATGTTCAACCAGAATTATTATAAAGGCCTTATCAATCAAATCGCAGCTGAGCAGACTGACTCACTTTTAGGTGAAATGAACGGGCTTTTTCAAAAATCAATCTATGTCATGATCGCGGTAATTGCAGGAGTTCTGATATTATTTATCGTGATCTCAGTCATTCTCTCAAAGAAGCTGTCAGATCCTATTGTTTCCGAGCATGATATGCTTGTGAAGGTCAACGAGATGAAGACAACCTTCCTCTCGGACGCTTCCCATGAGCTGAAAACTCCTCTTGCGACCATGTCGGGATATGCTCAGAATGCAGAAATGGAGCTTGTAAGCGGCGGCGATACGGCTGCCGTACAGGAAAAGCTGAAACGCATCTCCTCGGAAGCCAACCGCATGGCTCTTATGGTAACGCAGATACTTGACGCTACCCGAATTGAGGAAGGTCGAATGGTTCTGGAGCCTGCTCCCTGCGATATAGACAGCCTTGTGCGCGAGACCGTTGAGACCTATTTTGCTGTGCTTAACAAGAACAACAACAGGCTCGCAATACGTATCCCCATTGAATTGCCAAAGGTAAATGCTGACAGCTCAAGATTGCAGCGTGTGTTCGTGAATCTTGTTTCCAACGCTCTGAAGCATACCAAAAACGGTACGATACTTATCAAGGCAGAAGAGGAAGAAAACTTCATAAAAGTGACCGTAATGGATACGGGAAGCGGTATCTCCGAAGAGGATATGCCCCATATATGGGAGCGTTACTACAAGGGAAAACACTCCGAAACAGGCACGGGACTGGGACTTTATATATGCAAGTTCATAATCGAGTCCCACGGCGGCAAGATATGGGCTGAAAGCGAGGTCGGCAAGGGAACGTCGTTTATGTTCACGTTGCCTGTATAATAAATACTTTTACATTATACCATAATTCCATAAAAAAAGCCAGTGTATTATATTCGGAATATAATAATTAGTTTATATAACCAATAAATGTTCCTCTCTGCCATTCTTCCATATTACAATGGTTTATTATTGATGCTTATGCTGTTGAAAAACAAAGTACCCCCACTTCTTGATAAGTGGGGATATTGTTTAAATAAAAGATACAAGACTTTTTTCAAAAAACACTTGACAAACGTTTCAATTTGTGATAAAATTTTATGGTACTGCGGAGCTACTGGTTATACAGTCCGCCTCGGTCAGTCTGAGCCGTGTAAATTTATCAGACATTATGCGGATATGGCGGAATTGGCAGACGCGTATGGTTCAGGTCCATATGTTCGCAAGGACATGCAGGTTCAAGTCCTGTTATCCGCACTGAAGATTTAAACGCTTGAATTAGGTTTATACTGATATTCAGGCGTTTTTCTTATATTATAAAGAATTTATATTTACAGCTATTATTCAATTATTCAATTCTATCTAATATTCGGCGCTTTGTCCATTGACTTATTTACTTTACTATGTTATAATGTATAAACATAATACGGCAGTTTTGCTGCTTATAAGGAGGAGTTTATGATAGATCGAGAAAAGGCAATGAACATTGTTTCAGAATATGGACAGGAACACATAATGAAGTACTTCAACGAGCTCAGCAAGGAAGAAAAGGACGAGCTACTCAAACAGATAGAAATAACAGATTTTTCTGTGCTTTCAAATCTAGACGATAAAGCAGGAAACAACCCACGTGGTGCCTTTGAGCCTCTCGGTGCTGTTACAATAGATGATATTGCCGCTAACAAAGATGAATACATCAATCTAGGTATCGATGCAATTAAGGCAGGAAAGGCAGCTGCTGTGCTTCTTGCCGGAGGGCAGGGAACAAGACTTGGATTTGACAAACCAAAGGGAATGTTCAAAATAGGCGTTGAACAGGATCTTTACATTTTCCAGTGTCTTATAAACAACCTTATGGACGTTGTGAAGCTCACAGAAACATGGATCCCTCTATATATCATGACAAGTGAGAAGAACAACAATGATACTGTAGAATTCTTTAAAGAAAAAAACTATTTTGGGTATGATCCGGGATATATCCATTTCTTCATACAGGATATGGCTCCGTCTGTTGACTTTGATGGCAAGATCATCATGGAAAGCAGATCTAGAATATCTATTTCGCCCAATGGTAACGGCGGATGGTTTTCATCCCTTGTAAGGGCAGGTCTTCTAGAAGATATTAAGAGCAAAGGCGTTGAATGGATAAACGTTTTCGCAGTTGACAATGTACTCCAGCGAATTGCTGACCCTAGTTTCATCGGAGCTGTTATCAAATCCGGTTTGCAATCCGGAAGCAAGGTTGTAAGCAAAGCTGCTCCAGAAGAAAAGGTAGGTGTGCTCTGTCTCGAAGACGGTAAGCCATCAATTGTTGAATACTATGAAATGACAGAAGATATGATAACTCTTCTCAACGAAAATGGTGAGCTTGCTTACAAGTACGGTGTTATCCTCAATTATCTTTTCAATGTCACAAAGCTTGAAGAAATATGTGATAGAAAACTCCCCGTACATATCGTTGACAAAAAAATACCATATATGAATGAAAACGGCGATTATGTAATTCCCACATTGCCCAACGGACACAAGTTCGAAACACTTGTTCTCGATATGGTTCATATGCAGGATAGCTGTCTTGCTTATGAAGTTATCCGTGAAAAAGAATTTGCTCCTGTAAAGAACGCGACAGGAGTTGATTCTGTAGAATCTGCTAGAGAACTTCTCAAAGCAAACGGCGTTAAAATATGATTTCAGGCGGCACTTCCCGAAAGGGCAGTGTCGCTAATATATTTACTAACTGTTGGGAGCGCACACAAATGACAAAACTTCTTATATTTCTGAAAGGCTACAAAAAAGAGTTGATTCTGGGACCTTTTTTCAAACTGCTTGAAGCTATTTTCGAGCTTATTGTCCCTCTTGTTATGGCCAAAATAATCGATAAAGGCATAGCTTACAATGACGTTGGTTATGTGCTGAAAATGAGTGCTCTTATAGTATTTCTCGGCATATGCGGACTGTGCTTTGCACTTACATGTCAGTTCCTTGCAGCTAAATGCGCCTACGGTTTCGGAACAGAATTAAGAACGGCACTATATAAGCATGTCAATTTACTTTCCTATAGCAGTATAGATAAGATTGGAACCTCCTCCCTTGTTAATCGTATTACCAACGATACAAACACTGTACAGAACGGCGTGAATATGTTCATTAGACTAGCCGTAAGAGCGCCTTTTCTTGTTATAGGAGCAGCTGTTATGGCTGTTTCCATAGATATGAAACTATCGGCTGTATTCTTTGTGGTAGCTCCGCTCATTTCGCTTGTCATATTCTTTATAATGCGAAAGACCATACCTATGTACAAAAAGACTCAACAAAGCCTCGACCATGCGTCCTTGCTAACTCGTGAAAGCCTCGAGGGTGCAAGGGTAATACGTGCTTTCTCTCGCCAGAACGAAGAAATACAGGAATTCAGGGAAGCAGTTTCAGATATTTCGACTCAGTCTATAGCAGTTGGCAAAATATCGGCAATTCTAAATCCAATAGCATTTATGGTAATGAACATTGGAATAGTAGCAGTCATATGGTTCGGTGGAAAACGAATAAATATAGGTAGTCTTACTCAGGGTGAGCTAACTGCATTCATAAATTACATGACTCAGATACTACTTGCGCTTGTTGTTCTTGCAAATCTTATTGTCATTTTCACAAAAGCTTTTGCCTCAGCAAATCGTATAAGCGAGGTTTTCTCACTACTTCCCGAAGATGACGGTGAAATCACAGATCTCGACAATAACAGTGATAATATAATAGAATTCCGAGACGTTTCATTCGCCTATGAAGCTTCTGGCGACTCATCTGTAAAAAACATATGTTTTTCTGTTAAACGTGGAGAAATGCTTGGCATCATAGGCGGTACGGGTTGTGGAAAGACCACTCTTGCCAATCTCATACCATGCTTCTACAGAGCAACTGAGGGTACTGTTTCTGTGTTTGACAAGGATGTAACAACATTCTCTCATAATGAGCTTCGCCAAAGAATCGGAATTGTTCCTCAAAAAGCCGTTCTATTCACAGGAACTGTACGTGACAATATGAAATGGCGTAATGCCGAAGCCACAGACGAAGAGATCATCTCCGCTTTAAAGATCGCACAGGCATGGGACTTCGTAAGCAGCAATCCAGAAGGACTTGATACTCTCATATCACAGGGTGGAAAAAACCTTTCAGGAGGACAGAAACAGCGCATTTCCATTGCAAGAGCCCTTGTGGGAGCCCCTGATATCTTAATACTAGACGACTCCACCAGTGCTCTCGACTACAAAACAGACCTTGAATTCAGAAAAGCTCTTCGCACAGCACTCCCGAACACTACTATTATCATGGTTTCTCAAAGAACTACATCACTCACTGATGCTGATAAAATAATTGTAATGGACGATGGAGAAGCCGTTGGAATAGGAAAGCATGAAGAGCTAATCCAAAACTGTCCTGTATACTGTGAGATATACCACTCTCAAATGTCTCAGAAGGAGGAGAAAGCCAATGCTTAAAGTTCTTAAAAGAGTAATTGCCTACTCCAGTCCTTATCTGATATATTTCATTCTCACCATAGTTTTTGCACTCGCAGGTATCTCACTTTCGCTTGCAGTCCCTGTATTCATAGGCGAAGCTGTAGACTGCTGTATGGGAAAGGATAGCGTTGACTTTACAAGACTTACAAGAATTATTGTTTTTCTAACATCTGTTATAATAGCAAGCACTCTATTCCAATGGCTGATGACGCTCTGCACTAATAAACTTGCATTTCTCACAGTTCGTGATCTTAGAACTGACATTTTTAACAAGATGCAAAGGGTTCCGCTAAAATACATCGATGGACACACAAAGGGTGAATTGACAAGCCGAGTCATAAACGATATAGAAATTATCTCTGATGGACTTCTTCAGGGCTTGGCTCAGCTTTTCAGCGGAGTAATTACCATAATTGGAACACTCATCTTCATGATGACAATAAACGTAAAGATAGCTGTAGTCGTCGTGATTCTTACCCCTCTTTCGTTTATAGCGGCATCAAAGATAACAAAAGCTTCCCATAATTCTTACATGAAACAATCAAAGCTGCGTGGTGACATGGTAAGTCTTGTGGAGGAAATGGCAGGCAATCAGAAGTTAGTCAAAGCCTTTGTATATGGAGACAGGGCAGAAAAACGGTTTGAAGAGGTTAACAAGGAATATGGAAAAATCGGAGCTAAAGCTACATTTTTCAGTTCAATGACCAATCCCACCACACGCTTCGTTAATGGTGTTATCTATGCGGCTGTAGGTCTTCTAGGCGCACTCGGCGTTATCGGTCAATTTACATTTCTAGGATCTATGACTGTCGGAAAGCTTTCAAGCTTTCTCGCTTATTCCAATCAGTACACAAAGCCATTCAACGAAATATCAGGTGTAATTGCAGAACTTCAAAACGCTGTTGCTTCTGCACAACGCGTATTCTCTGTACTTGACGAAGTTGAGATATCGGATGACTCTGACAAGGAAGAACTTTCCAGTTGCGACGGCAGTCTAAACTTCAAAAATGTGTTCTTCTCTTACTCTCCAGAAACAAAGCTCATACAGAACTTCAACCTTAATGTCAAAACAGGACAGCGTATAGCCATAGTCGGACCAACAGGCTGCGGAAAATCAACAATAATAAATCTCTTGCTTCGTTTTTACGCTATTAATCGCGGAAGTATTGAAATATCAGGACGTAATATATATGAAATCACATATGAAAGCCTGAGAAACAAATTCGGTATGGTATTACAGGAAACCTGGGTATTTACAGGTACTGTAGCAGAAAACATAGCTTACGGGGCTCCAGATGCTACAAGAGAACAAATAATCGAAGCTGCAAAATCAGTATACGCTCACGGTTTCATAAAAAGGCTTCCAAATGGCTATGATACAGTTATCAGTGAGGACTGTGGACTTTCGCAGGGACAGAAGCAGCTCATTTGTATCGCTAGGATAATGCTCATGTCGCCACCAGTACTGATTCTTGACGAGGCAACCAGTTCTATCGATCTTAGAACCGAACAACGTATACAAAAAGCCTTCATAAAACTTATGGAGGGAAGAACAAGTTTCATAATAGCACACAGACTTTCAACGATAAAAAACTCTGATGTTATCCTTGTTATGAAAAATGGCGATATAATAGAACAGGGGAGTCATGAAGAGCTCATGAAGAAGAACGGCTTCTACTATGAACTTTACAACAGTCAATTTACTTCTTAATTCTATAGTAATGAAGGTGAAAACATGAATAAAGAATGGTCAACACTCAATAAAACTATGCAATTGGAGCTAAAAAAAGCAGGAACTTATAAAAACGGGCTCAATACTCTTTTTACACTAAGAGATTTGCTAATGAATGAGATATACTCATTTAAAAAGGAACTGAAACGTGATGATTTCAATGCAATGCCGTATATGAACGCAGATGGATATCACTCTAAAAGCATTGCATACTCAATATGGCATATTTTCCGAATTGAAGATATAGTTGCTCACACCCTTATAAACGGAGATGAACAGGTATTCTTCTCGGGTAACTACTACGAGCGTACAGCCTCTCCAATAATAACCACAGGAAATGAGCTTGTAAAAGAGGAGATATCTGATTTCTCTGCAAAGCTTGACATTGAAGAACTGTATTCCTACATCTACGAAGTAAAAAAAAGCACCGAAAACATACTGAAATCACTGAAATATGAGGACATGAAATGCAGTGTACTCGCTGAAAGAAAAGAACAGCTGATTGCAATGAAAGTTGTAAGCGATGATGAAAATGCAGCATGGCTAGTAGATTACTGGTGCGGTAAAGATATACGTGGACTATTACAAATGCCTTTATCTCGTCACTGGATAATGCATATAGAAGCAAGTATTCGTATCAGAGACAAGCTTAACAAGTAAAAATAAGAAAAACTGTCGTAATCTATAAATGATATCGACAGTTTTTCTTTGTAAATATAGGATAATCTGCATCAGAAATATGTCAGAAAAAATACTTTGTTTAATTCTTGACAAACAGATAGAAATGTTGTAAAATTATAATGTATTTTTATAATTTGAAAGGAATGATCTTCAATGGGTTTAACTTTAACTGAAAAGATCCTTAAAGCACACCTTGTTGACGGCGAATATGTCAAAGGTCAGGAAATCGGTATTCGTATCGACCAGACTCTTACTCAGGACGCAACAGGTACAATGGCATATCTTGAATTTGAGGCAATTGGTGTTCCTCGCGTAAAAACCGAACGTTCTGTAGCTTACATAGATCATAATACTCTCCAGAGTGGCTTTGAAAATGCTGACGACCACAGATTTATCGGAAGCGTTGCAAAGAAACATGGTATTTACTTCTCACGTCCTGGCAATGGTATCTGTCACCAAGTACATCTTGAGCGTTTCGGAATCCCAGGAAAAACTCTTATAGGTTCTGATAGCCATACTCCAACAGGCGGCGGTATCGGTATGATCGCTATCGGTGCAGGCGGACTTGACGTTGCAGTTGCAATGGGTGGCGGAGCTTATTACATCACTTGTCCTAAGGTTGTAAAGGTTGAGCTCACAGGGAAACTCCAGCCATGGGTTGCCGCAAAGGATGTAATCCTCGAAGTTCTCAGAAGACTTTCAGTTAAAGGTGGCGTCGGAAAGGTAATCGAGTACTGTGGTGAAGGTGTTAAGACTCTTTCAGTTCCTGAGAGAGCTACTATTACAAACATGGGTGCAGAACTTGGCGCTACAACTTCTATCTTCCCCTCAGACGAAATTACTAAGCAGTTCCTCAAAGCACAGAAGCGTGAGGAAGTATGGACACCTCTTTCGGCAGATCCTGACGCTGTATATGATGAAGAACTCACTATTGACCTGAGCAAGCTCGTTCCTCTTGCTGCATGTCCTCATTCTCCTGACAACGTTAAGAGCGTTGAAGAGATTGGAAGGCTCAAAATAGATCAGGTCTGTATCGGTTCATGTACTAACTCCTCGCTTCTTGATATGCTCAAAGTTGCTCATATCCTCAAGGGCAAGACTGTTAATCCTGACGTATCACTTGCTATCGCTCCAGGTTCAAAACAGGTACTAAATATGCTTGCACAAAACGGAGCGCTTTCAATACTCATTGATGCAGGTGCAAGAATACTCGAAAGTGCTTGCGGACCTTGTATTGGTATGGGACAGTCTCCTAACTCTAAAGGTATTTCTCTTCGTACCTTCAACAGAAACTTTGAAGGACGCTCAGGCACAAAGGACGGACAAATATACCTCGTATCGCCTGAAATGGCCGCTGTTTCTGCTCTTACAGGATATCTTACAGATCCGAGAGAGCTTGGCGATATGCCAGATTTTAAGCTTCCGGATGAATTTGTTATAAACGACAATATGGTAGTTCCTCCTGCGCCCGTTGAGGAAATGGACAACGTTGAAATTTTACGAGGACCTAACATCAAACCCTATCCTGAAACCGCACCGCTCCTTGAGACAATCGATGCTCCCGTTTCGCTCAAGGTCGGCGACAATATAACTACAGACCACATCATGCCTGCAGGTGCGAAGATTCTTCCTCTCCGTTCTAACATTCCGAAGATATCACAGCATTGCTTTGCTGTTTGCGACGAAAGCTTCCCGGAAAGAGCAAAGTCTCTCGGAAAGAGCATTATTGTTGGTGGTTCTAACTACGGACAGGGGTCATCACGTGAGCACGCTGCACTTGCACCTCTTTACCTTGGCGTAAAGGCAGTTCTTGTAAAATCATTCGCCCGTATCCATCGTGCAAACCTCATTAATGCAGGTATCCTACCTCTCACATTTGTAAATGAGGCTGATTACGACTGCATCTCACAAGGAGATCAGCTCTTACTTGCAGATGTAAGAAAGTCTGTTGAAGAAGGAAAATGCGAACTTACTGTATTAAATAAAACAAATGGTAAGGAAATCCCAGTTCTTTGTGAGCTTTCAGGACGTACAAAAGATATTATGCTTGCAGGCGGACTTCTTGACTTCACAAGAGAATCAATGAAATAAAAATTCACTTACATATAAACGTAATGGATTCAAAAGAAATACTTAAAGATATTGTAACAGACGTAAATGATAGCAATAAAAATAATAAGGCATAGATGAAAGGACAGGGGAGATGTTACCATATATCCTGGTCAGCATAAATAGTAATTTCTCAGCGTATGGCTGGCTATCCTTCTTTCTCTGTTTTATAATTTATCATATGACTTGCTTTAGTAAGAATGATAGAGTTTCACGGTGCTGCCATTTAATTATCGGTGGGCCGTGTGCTCTTGTCGTAGAAACACTTAAAAGCTTTTTCTTACGACAAGGTTTCGTTTACGCCTACGATTGTCAGATACAGAATACTCATACTCCTTTTCTGAGGAGCACTGGCAATTATCAGTATTCTCAGCCAATATGAGGCTTAATGAACTTTATT
>JAFZYX010000131.1 GCA_017616055.1 Ruminococcus sp. | reverse complement strand
CGCTGAATACGACGAAGCTAAAAACGAACAGGCAATCCTCGAAGCTCACATCCAGGAACTTCAGTACACTATCGACAACGCTGAGATCGTTGACGACGAGAGCATTTCTGTCGACGAAATCGGTATGAGCTCCAAAATAACCATAAAAAGACTCGATACAGGCAAGGTTGAGACATTTACTATCGTTGGTACTAACCATGCTAACGTAAGAGATGGTCTTATCTCAGATGAGTCTCCTATCGGCAAGGCTGCTATGAAGAAAAGAGTCGGCGATACTTTCATCGTTGAAGCTCCCGCAGGCGAGCTGAAGTTCGAGGTCATAGAGATTTCAAAGTAATCGAAAGGATATCAGAAATGAGCGAAAATCAGGTAAACAATCCTGTTCAGGCTGAAGAAGAACCGGTTCAGGATATTAACATACTAAAGAAGGATCGTCTTGACAAGCTTGCAGATCTCCGTGAGCTTGGTCATGATCCGTTCACTATAACAAAGTTCAATGTTACAGGCCATGCTGCCGACTACAAGAAGGAGTACGAAGCTAAGGAAGCCGAGATACTCGCTGCTGTGGGCGATGACGAAGATAAAAAGGCTGCCGAACTTGAAAAACTCAACGAAAATATAATCAGTATTGCTGGCCGTATCATGAGCTGGAGAGACATGGGTAAAGCTAACTTTATCGATGTCCGCGATGCTTCTGACCGTATTCAGGTCTATGTGCGCTCCAATGATGTCGGCGCAGACCTCTTCAAGGAGTTCAAGA
Organism: Ruminococcus sp.; assembly: GCA_017616055.1. Lineage (GTDB taxonomy): Bacteria > Bacillota > Clostridia > Oscillospirales > Ruminococcaceae > Ruminococcus. The sequence goes on along the minus strand of JAFZYX010000131.1, from coordinate 2,483 downwards.
AGAAGTGGGATATCGGTGATATCATAGGCGTTGAAGGATACGTTTTCAGAACCAAAAAGGGCGAGATTTCCATTCACGCTAAAAGCATTACTCTTCTCACCAAGTCACTCCTCCCACTGCCTGAAAAGTGGCACGGTCTAAAGGACACAGACACAAGATACCGTCAGCGTTACCTCGACCTCGTTATCAATCCCGATGTCAAGGATACTTTTGTAAAGCGCTCAAAGATAATTGCGTCTATCAGACGTTACCTCGATAATCAGGGCTTTATGGAGGTAGAAACTCCTATGCTCGTTTCAAACGCAGGCGGCGCTGCTGCAAGGCCGTTTGAAACTCACTACAATGCCCTCGATGAGGACGTAAAGCTTCGTATCAGCCTTGAGCTATACCTTAAGAGACTGATTGTCGGAGGACTTGAAAGAGTTTACGAAATAGGAAGAGTTTTCAGAAACGAAGGTGTTGACACACGTCATAACCCTGAGTTTACACTTATGGAGCTCTACCAGGCATATACCGACTACTACGGAATGATGGATCTCACCGAGAATATGTTCCGTCACGTTGCTCAGGAGGTATGCGGAACTACCTGCGTACCATACGGAGAGCACATGATTGACCTCGGCAAGCCGTTTGAGCGCCTTACTATGATCGACGCTGTCAAGAAGTACTCAGGCGTTGACTTCAATGAGATAAAGACACTTGAGGAAGCTCGTAAGATAGCTGACGAAAAAGGCGTTGAGTACGAAGATCGTCACAAGCGCGGTGATATCCTCAACCTCTTCTTTGAGGCTTTCGTTGAAGAGCACCTCATTCAGCCTACATTCATTATGGATCATCCGATCGAGATATCACCTCTCACAAAGAAGAAGCCTGATGCTCCGGAATATGTTGAGCGTTTCGAACTGTTCATCACAGGCCGTGAGATGTGCAATGCTTACTCCGAGCTTAATGATCCTATTGATCAGCGTGAGCGTTTCAAGGCGCAGGAAGAAGCTCTCAGTCAGGGTGACGAAGAAGCTAACCGCACAGATGAAGACTTCCTCAATGCCCTTGAGATAGGTATGCCTCCTACAGGCGGCATCGGCTACGGTATCGATCGTCTTGTAATGCTTCTCACAAACAGCTCTTCAATCAGGGATGTTCTTCTCTTCCCGACATTAAAGAGCCTTAATCAGTAATATAAACCCATTAGGGCGGCTGAATGCCGCCCGTTATCATAAGGATATAAAATGGATAGGAAAGATACTAAAAGAACTGACACAAAAGATGAAAAAATAGATATCAATACCAGCCTTCTGAAGACCAAAAAGGATCTCAGGAAGCAGCGAGAAGAGGAAACTGCCCGTCAGCAGATTGAGATCGAACGCCAAAAAGCAAAGATTGAAAAGGAGCGGCAGGAAGCCTACGAAAAAAAGATACACGACGAAAAAATTGAGCTAATGCGTATGAAGCAAGGCGTTCTCAGTGAGGAAGAAGCTACGATCCATGAGGAAAAAGAAGAAGAAATAAAGCTCACCTTCGGTAAAAAGATTAGTAATTTCTTCTATCATAACAAATGGTGGCTGGGGCTCGGAACATTTTTCGTTGTAATGATGACTTTTCTTATCTTCGACCTTGTAAATAAACCTAACCCCGACTCGACTATTCTTATGCTCTGCTACAATGATGATGTCGGATATTCAGAAAATCTTGAAGAATACTTCTCTGAGTTCGGTGAGGACAGCAACGGTAATGGAAAAGTTCTTGTTTCCGTATATTATGTTCCATACACTACAAGTGAATTTGCTAACTACAATACCGGTGCTACAGTAAAGCTCTCCACTTTACTAAGCAGCAATGAACAGGTAATTGTAATAGGAGACAAACTTACTCTTGGAGGTGTTTTCACGCCTAAAGACGACTTCGTTGACCTGAGTAATCTGTATCCAGACGATCCTCATGTAGAGAAATATTTCTACTATCTTAAGGACACAAATTTCGCACAGGCTATCGGCATAAATCCAAATGACGTTTCTGATGATATGTTCCTTGCAATCCGCAATCCTGTTGATCCGATAAATGGTGTGAATGAAAAGTTACAGGAAACATATGACAAGGATTTCCCACTATTTGACAGAATTATAAAGTCTCTGTCATCAGAGAATTAAAATAATTGTAATCGGTAAAGTTACATTCGCTCTACACCCCGGTAAGTCAAGAGTTGATTCCGCTATGACAAATGAATATGAGGCAATTTACGCCGAATACAACAGCAAATATACAGAGCTTTCGGCAAAAAAGATGAAATAGTAAGGTTTGAATTCTCAAAAGGCGAAAATGTGTTTTTTCGAGGTTTGTATACGCCTTTTCTTTCCTTTAAATATGGGCTTTTTACAAACAGCAAGGGAAAAATGGTAAAAATAGCTAATGACTTCACATTCAGCTCCGGTTTTGACAGCAATGAACGCCTGATTTATGTCCTCAGAAACCTTGACGGTATCTAT
>JAFZYX010000130.1 GCA_017616055.1 Ruminococcus sp. | reverse complement strand
GTTGATCCGCTGGCAAACTCGCCAGATTTCCAGAGAGTTCTCACAGCATTCCATAATCCTATACTTGGTGTTCTCGTGGGAACAATATTTACAGGTATAATCCAAAGCTCTGCCGGTTCAATCGGTATATTGCAGGCTTTCTCAAAGACAGGCGGTCTTACATGGGGGATGTCACTTCCGATAATCATGGGCTGCAACATCGGTACATGCGTAACTGCTCTCCTATCTACAGTGGGTGTCAGCAAGGATGCTAAGCGTGTTGCATGGACCCATATAATCATCAAGATAATCGGCACATTGGTACTTCTTCCGATAATAATGATACTTCAGAACGTCATAGGCCTCGGAATAATGAGTAAGACAGTTGGCTATGTAGGTATCGCGGTAATGCACACTATCTTCAACGTTGCAACAACTGTTATGTTCATGCCTTTCACCAAGCAGCTTGTGGCTCTCTCAAAGATAGTTGTAAAGGATGGTAAGGAAGAGGTCAAGGACACAAGAAGAACTTTAACAGGTCTCGATGCTATTCTTCTAAAAACTCCTGCTGTAGCTGTTCATACATGTATTTCAGCTACAAATCAGATGGCAGAGCTCACAAGAGAAACTATCCTCATATCGCTTAAGCTCCTCACAGGCTATGATGAGGAAGTTTGTGAAACTATAATAGAAAACGAGGATATAATCGATGGATATGAGGATAAGATAAACAGCTACCTTATCAAACTGTCAAAAGCCAGTATTACAGGTGCGGACAGCCGAAGCGTATCGAAGATGATGCATTGCGTAGGAAATTTTGAGAGAATATCTGATCATGCTGTAAATCTTGTCGAATCAGCACAGGAAATGCACGAAAAGGGAATAATGTTTTCTGAAGAGTGTATAAATGAGATAACAGTCATCACAGATGCTATCGCAGAGAACGTAAATAAAGCTTTCGATGCGTATATGAATAATGATCTCAAGATCGCGCATAAGGTTGAGCCTCTCGAAGAGGTTGTGGATAATCTCAGTACCGAGCTCAAAAACAGACATATTCGCAGATTACAGAATGACGAGTGTACTGTCGAACTTGGCTATATCTTCCAGGATGTACTTACCAATCTTGAGCGCGTATCGGATCACTGCTCAAATATCGCAGGTTGTCTTATTGAGACAGACGAAAAGACAAATCTCCATGCTTATCTCCACGAGGTAAAGGAGAACGACGAGGTATTCAGAACAGAATACCGTGCTTATGCGGAGGATTATTTCCGCAGGTTAGGCACAAAGGAAGTAAACGCATAAAAATGATCAAGCCCGAAAGAGATTCGCAAGAACCACATTCGGGCGTGTTATTTGTTTCATAAGTCAATAAAATTATTTTAGTAGGGAAGCGTAAATTTTCCGGCTTTCCATATGTTATTGCTGTCAATAACTGCCGAAAAATCCTCGTACTGTGTGTTCGGACCTTCACCGTAATCGTTGTCGCTGTAGTAGTTTTCTACAGTAAACACTATTTCATCGTCGGTTCTGGATTTTATTTCCGTAATTTTTGAACCAGTGTAGTATATATCAGCTCCTCTTGCTCCTGAAAGAGCGTATACTCCACCGTCCTGTTCAACATACAGCGCGGAGAGGTCAACGGTTTTGTAGCGATCACTGAATACTTTATGGTATGCGTTTTCGACGTCTGAGAATGTCTTGATATTGCTGTCAGAGATGTGATAATAGCGCCAGTTGAAATTTCCAGTTTCGATGAACTGCTCATCGATCTTAAAAGGACATCCTACTGTGAAATTCCACTGAGTGCGGCAGGCTGACTCGAAAAGAGCTTGTGCTGCTGATAGCATTGTGCGGTCATCTGCATCTTTGAAGTCAGTCTTGAAAACGACGGCACCATCCTCGTTGTATTCGAAAGATCCACCGCCGAGGGGATCAGGCTGAGTTGTTGTGGTAGTTTTTACGGTAGTAGTTATAGCTGTAGTCTTTTTTGTTGTAACATTTTCAGAGGGCTCCTCTGTAGCAGCGGCTGTAGTCTTGGGCTCGTCGGGCTTTGACGGAGCTGTTCCTGTCTTTTCACCTGCACATGATACAAGTGTTGCTGTAAAAGCAGCAGCTGCGATAATTGCTGATATTTTTTTCATTAAAGTTCCTCCTCATCTTCATCGTCATCGAGGACGAAATCGATAGTTCCGTCGCTTACGCTGACTGCGGCGCAGATTACCTGTACAGTCTGTCCAAGAGTGTATGATACCCCTGTAAAACGCTCTGTTAGTGATACAGGCTCTGTATAGTCATATTCTCCCTCGGGAAGTGTCCTAATGTGGACGAGTCCCTCTACGGTGTTGGGAAGTTCAGCATAGAATCCGAACTCTGTGACCCCTGATATTTTGGCGGTAAAGCTCTCGCCGATATGAGCTTTCATGTATTCTGCCTTATAGCAGTCCTCGCATTCGCGCTCAATAGTTATTGCACGTATTTCTGCGGCAGAGGAGCGGTCGGCAGCATTGACGGCAAAGCCGGCATATCGCTTGTTGAGCCACTCGTTGTTGTAGCCTGCGAGGATATCTGTGATTATGCGGTGTATCGCAAGGTCAGGATAACGTCTTATGGGCGAGGTGAAGTGAGCGTAATCCTCCAGCACCAGTCCGAAATGTCCAATAGGTTCAGGGGAGTACTTTGCTTTTGCCATTGAGCGGAGCACCAGCATATTAACAGCCTCAAACTTTTCCGTGTCACGAGCACTTTCCAGTATCTTAGCGGCGTGAACGGGCTTGAATTCACTGAAATGCGGACATTCAAAGCCGTATTTCGGCAGTATTTCATGTAGAGCTTCTGCCTTGGCTTCAGGTGGAGCTTCGTGTATTCGGTAAACAAAGGGGACTTTCTTTTCTTTTGCAAGCTTTGCAGCGGCTTCATTTGCGGTAAGCATGAACTCTTCTATTATGCACTCAGACTTACCTCGCTCACGCGGCTGTACGTCGCAGCAGATACCGTCCTCGTTGATGATAAGCTTGCTCTCTGAGGTTTCGATATCTGGAGCGTTGCGGAGTTTCTTTTTTGCAATTAACTTGTCCGCAAGCTCGTTCATGAGTTTTATACTGCTGAGTACTTCTTTGTACTTTTCGATGATGTCTTCAGTTTCGCATCCCTCAAGAATACGATTTATTTCTGAATATACGCCCTTTACACGTGATCTGATAACACTCTTGCAAAAACGGTAGGAGAGCATATTTCCTTCTTTGTCAAGCTCCATGAATGCCGAAAGCGTGAGTCTATCCTCGTTCGGGTTTAGTGAGCAGATACCGTTTGATAGTTCCTTCGGAAGCATTGGAATTACCTTATTTGCGTAGTAAATACTGGTTCCACGCATAAGAGCTTCCTTGTCGATGGCACTGTTGCCCTTGACATAATGCGAAACGTCGGCTATATGAACTCCCAGGCAGTAGCCCTTCCGTGTTTTTTGCAGCGATACAGCGTCATCTAGGTCTTTCGATTCTGCGCTGTCAATGGTAAAAATGGTCATATCGCGGAGATCCTCACGGTTATTGACGGAGTACTCCTGGACGCCACCCTCTGATATCTTCCTTGCTTCTTTTAGGACTTCCTCTGAGAAGGTAGTTGGAGCTCCATGAATAACTAGTATAGAAGCTGCTGAAGAAGCCGCGTAATCGGAGCTTCCGAAAACAAGGGTTATTTTCACCTTGTGCTCAGCGTGTCTGTGACCACGGTAAACTATCTCCGCGAGTACTTTGTCGCCGTTTTCAAATGGTATGCTTTCATCACGGACAATGATGATATGATTGCGCGATGCACTGTCAGGCACGAGATATGGAATGCCGTCTTCGTATTCAATCTTACCTGTGATCTGGGAACTTCCAAACTCGAGAATATCAAGTATCTCGCCCTCGGGCTCACCTGAGCGGGAAGCAATAGGGGAAATAAGTACTCGGTCGTTTGGCATGGCTCCGAGCATACACTTACCAGGTATAAAGTATTCAATACCTTCGTCAGTGACTGCAAATCCAAATGTCCTGCTAAGTCTTGTGACAGTTCCTGGGTGTACGTTTATACGGGAACAGAGAGCGGCTTTCATGCCTTTTTTCATCATTACAATGCCTTCTGTGCGGAGTTCTGCAAATGCTGCAGTGAAGTTCTCTCTTCCTGTTTTTTTAGTCCTGCATTTTGATTCGAGTTCACTTAATGGCATGGATTTTTTTCCATATGCTTTTAGAAAAGTAACTATTTTATTTTTATAGCTCTCAACGGAGACGACAGTGCCTCCTTTTTTTGTTGCTTGTTTCTTTTTTTGCTTTTCTGACATAAAAGTCTCCTTTATTCCATATAATAACGCGGAAAAGCCACGTTATACTGTCGTGTCGATATAAAAGCAAAGCCCTATGACCTTAGTCACAGGGCAATTAATTACTTCTTGAAAATCGGTATGATATTTACTGCAAGCACGACAATGAAAAGAAGAATGGATAAAGTTCTTGTAATCTTACCGAGGATAGCTTCCTTGGTTCTTCCCTCATTCTTACCATAAAACGAATCAGCACTTGCACCTGTGAGCGCTGCTGTCATGCTGTCCTGTGACTTTTGTTCCTGTGAAAGGCAGAGGATTATAGTTATAAGGCTTATAACGAGTATAACTATTCCGCCGATGATTTCTAGAGTTGTCATAAAAATACCTCCGAATAATAAGTATGATTTACAGCGTTAGCCGAAATATTTCAATTAGCTTTAATATTATATCACAGAAACAAATGATTTGCAAGGGGTTTGCACGAAAAAGCAAGACAAAAAAAACGTGCAAAATTGTTGAAATCTCACAACTTGTCAAGTTAGCAGAGATAGGATTAAGGAATATCGTTGTAAGATGATAACCTGTATATAATTTTAGAGGGTGTGATAAGATAGCTTATCACACCCTCCATTGAAGTATCTGCTTGGAATAATCAGTTAAGAACGTCTATCGGGAATCCGCTGATTCTGCCAAGGAGTTTGAGCTGAATTGCAAGAGCGTCATTTGTGGAAACGCCGTTGCCCTTCTGATGTACATCTGCATTGATCCAACCCTGTTCTGAAATGTGGAGATCAGCAGTACCCTGCTTGCCATACTTGTTGGGGTTAGCAAGAGCCTGCATTATGAGAACTGCATCTGAAAGATCAACGATACCGTCGCAGTTTGAGTCACCGAGAAGTGTAGGCTTATCCTGCTTAGGAGCTTCTGTTGTGGTGGTTGTTGTAGTTGTTGAAGTTGTTGTTCTTGATGTTGTGGTTGTTGTAGTAGTAGTGGTTCTTGAGGTAGTAGTTGTATTATTGCTGCTGCCTGAACCACCGTGGAGAACTATCTTCTGGATAGTAACACCGTCATCGTGAGGCCACCATACCATAGCCTTGATGTTTGTACCTGCATTTGAAGGAATTGAATAATCAATAGCTACAGTCTTGTCTGAGCCTACCTTGACACCTGAGAACTCTTCCTGTAACCATTCGCCGTTCCATGTACCGAAACCGCCTGATACCTCAGTATCATTTGAGT
>JAFZYX010000129.1 GCA_017616055.1 Ruminococcus sp. | reverse complement strand
CAAAGAGCGCAAAGAAGCTCCTCAGCGTAGAGATGTCAATGGGACAGATGATAGACGATATCAAGCTTGCTATCAATTGCTCAAAGCCTGTTGAATTCTTCGGAAGAACAGGCGGCGTTATTCCTTCACCTGCTGAGGTGCTGGGTGAGATCAAGAGAATGGGAGGTGCCCTCTGATGGCTGTAGTATTTGAAAGACCAAAGTCGCTCATCGACGTTCCTACACATTACTGCCCCGGCTGTACACACGGTATAGTACACAGAATACTCTGTGAAGTCATCGACGAAATGGGTATCGAGGGCGATACTATAGGAGTATGTCCTGTTGGCTGCTCCGTTATGGCATATGATTACTTCAACTGCGATATGATTGAGGCTGCACATGGACGTGCACCTGCTGTTGCAACAGGCGTTAAGCGGACAAACCCAGATAAGTTCGTATTCACATATCAGGGCGACGGTGACCTTGCTGCTATCGGTACTGCCGAGACAGTTCACGTTGCAACAAGAGGCGAGAATATCGTAGTTATCTTCATCAACAACACTATCTACGGAATGACAGGTGGTCAGATGGCTCCTACAACACTTCCGGGACAGGTAACACAGACAACACCTTTCGGAAGAAGTCCCGAGCTTGCAGGCTATCCTGTAAAGGTATGCGAAATGCTCTCACAGCTCACAGGTACTGCATATGCAGAGCGTGTAGCAGTTGACAGCGTTCCTCATATAAAGGCTGCAAAGAAGGCTATCCGTAAGGCATTTGAGAACCAGAAGGCAGGCAAGGGTTTCTCTATCGTAGAGGTACTTTCAACTTGTCCCACAAACTGGGGTCTTGCACCTCTTGACGCTATCAAGAGACTTCAGGACGAAATGATCCCATACTATCCTCTTGGCGTTTATAAGGACGTAGAAGAGGGAGTATTCCCAAAGACAGAAGGAGGTAATGAGTAATGGCTACTACAGAGATCCTTCTTGCAGGCTTCGGCGGACAGGGTATCCTTTTCGCAGGAAAGATACTTGCATACTGCGGACTTATGGACAATAAGGAGCTTTCATGGCTCCCTTCATACGGACCTGAGATGAGAGGTGGTACCTGCAACTGTTCAGTTACTATTTCCGATGAACCTATCGGTTCCCCCCTCGTACTCACACCTCATCTTCTAATCGCTATGAACCAGCCTTCATTCGATAAGTTTGTAAGCTGTGTACGTCCAGGCGGCAAGGTGTTCTTCGACAGCACCATGATTGAGCCTGATACAGATAGAACAGACATTGAGCTCTTCGGTATTCCATCACAGCAGATGGCAGATGATAATGCTCTCAAAGGCGGCTCAAACATCATCCTTCTTGGCAAGCTCCTTAAGGAGACAAACATATGCTCACTTGAGACGATGCAGAAGGCTATTGAGAAAGTCGTACCGCCTAAGAAGGCAGCGCTTATCCCCAACAACTTTAAGGCTATCGATCTAGGCATGAACGCATAAGGTAAAAAAGCTCCCGATTTCGGGAGCTTTTTTAAGTGTACCAGGCATGACACATTTCTCACAGGTGAAAGTCCTGCCACAGGTAGTTACCGCCAAATGAAGCGAAACGTAAGCCGATAAACATTGCTATCAGACATTCCATCTACGATCATAAGCCATATGAAGTTGCAAAGCTAATAAAAGACTTTGTTGACGGAATGAAATAAATGAAAAAACAGGCAAAATTGCCTGTTTTTCATTATCTGTGATGAACATGATGACCGACACTGCCACCATGATGACCGCCGCCTCCGCTGAAACCGCCTCGGCTACCGCCGCCAGAACTGCTTTCAATTCTGACTTTTGTGGTATGAGTTCCCTGAAATATATCTGCATTCTGTGTGAGATTTATAGCATCGCTTGCAAGATATATTCTTGGATTGGTTTTGCTTTTGAACTTGTAATTATGCTTAGAGACGAGATACATAATGAGCGTTACGAGAGCACCAATAAGCTCTGAAACAATAAGAACTACCCATTTTTTTGACGGAGGAGCGCTTTTAGTGACATATGTTTCACCATTTTTCATATAAACGTAAACGGGTGGATCAGAAGTAGATGCATGGAAATAGCTCTCTCTCGGAGTGTTTGTGTTGTAATAGCTTATATAAAAGCAGAACTTCGAGATGGCCTCACCTATTTGCTTAGGGTCAAGAGGCTCAGAGGAACTTGACGATGGAAGATATGGGTCGAGCAGACTGAAAATGCTGTCGCATATAGAATCAGTATAAATGAGATTAGCTCTTGCGCTTGTAGCTATATCATCCGATGCAGGCCTTTTTCCTGATATATCAAGATAGTACAGAACACCATCAGAGTTTTCGCCGAAAACACTGTTCAACTTGTCTGTTGTGAAATCGCATACCATATCATCGCTGTAACGACTTCGGCTGCTGTCAGGAAGAAAAACAAGGATATTCATATTGTTTTTTCTTGCACAATCCTGTATCTCGTTATTGAGAGACCACAGCAGGGATTGGTCGCCATCGAAAAGACCATGCTCATCGATGATACCCGATTTTGACACATCATCATCCGTAAAGCTTTGATAAAGGTTTTGGGAGCTTCTGTTGGCCACAAATGAATCAAAAAGGAATAATCCTACTATTATAGCTACGATAGTTATAAAAATTATAATTGCTGAACCTGTTTTTTTCATATTGTGAAAGCACCCCCTATAAACATACCTGCGAGGGCGACTGCAGCTCCTATGATACCGCTGACAAGCGCTAGCTTTGATTTTGAAAGAGGAGGAGTTCCTGCCAGTTTACCAGTCTGACCATTAATAGCAAATTCATATACTTTGCCCTTATACATATAAGACATGAACCATACAGGTAGCATGGTATATTTCCAGTCTGTCTGAGAGATATTGTAGTTCTGAGCGAGTGGAGTAACAGTAGTATAACCGGAGATACTGTCCTTTATAAGAGAAGCACATGCCTGAGTTGAGCGTTCGCGTATTCTCGGGAATACCTGCGTCTTGTCAACGTCGTACTTGTCAGCGAAGAAACCGCTGAGATATGACATTGAGAAGTCCTTGAGATCATTATAGTCAAAGGGCTCTATAGCTTCCATGAGGAGGTCGTCTATTTTGGTTTCTCCGTCTGCGGGGACGCCGCGTGTGACAAGTTTTCCCCTGCGGACTATATGGTAGGTGCTTGTTTCAGTGTATCTGTAGCTGCCAGAGGTCCAGTGCCTCACCTTTTTGCCTGTAGCGGAGTAATCTACATTGATATGGCAGTCTGCTATCCAGAATGGAACATAGAGACCTGTTAGTTTTTCGAGTTGCTGTTCAGATTTGAAATCCTTGGGAACGAAAAGACGTTTGCCTATCCATTTCTTGAAGTCGTCGATAGCGTTTTCTCTTGTGAGTTTGAAGCCGATTACCTTATCTGGCTTAAAATTACCTCCCATTTTGCCTGCTAGAATAACGGGATTGTGACAGTAATAGCAGAACGTGGCAGTCTGCTGGTCATCGGCCATTATCTCTGCACCGCAGCTGTCGCAGCGATACAGATGAGTGTGGTTTTCAAAATCTTCCTGGACCTGTACAGCTTCCTGAGGAATGCTGTTTTCAGTGGCAGCGCATAGTTTTTTTATCTCTTCAACTGTAAACGAACTGAGGCAGTACTCGCAGGTGAGCTTTTGCTGCTGCGGGTCGAATTTCAGGTCTGCGCTACAGTTTGGACAGGTGTACTTAACTGATTCCAATATACTATCTCCTTTCCTCAGCGCGTTAAGCGCGGAAGTAACCCTAATAATATCATGTATCGGCACCAGCCGACAAGTATATATTAACATATTTTGCTGTTTTTTTCAAGAGAAAAACTCAATATTTACAGCTTATTAATCAATGTTCCTGAAAGTATAATGTGTATGGTTTTATACTTGACAAAATAGGCGAAATCACGTATAATTGTAGTACATACTATTGTCAGAAAAAAACGCAGTAAAGAAAGGGATGACGATACCAATGAGATACAAATTTTCAGAGCTTACCCCAGAAATAATTCAACTTGCAGATATGTCACTGGAGGGTTACAAGATAGACCCTGAGCTTTACATGCAGTATGACGTAAAGCGTGGACTCCGCGATATAAATGGCAACGGAGTAGTCGCTGGACTTACGAATATCAGTACGATAAAGGTTCTTGAAATGGGCGATGATATGCCGAATCACGGCGACGGAAAGCTTTATTATCGCGGAATAGATGTAGAAGATATCGTCGCAGGATTTATAAAGGAAAAGCGTTTTGGATATGAGGAGACAGTGTATCTTTTGCTTTTTGGGAAAATGCCATCTGAGCATGAGCTTACGGAATTCAAGAAGATACTTTCTGAGTTCCGCGAACTTCCATCGAACTTCATGAGAGATGTTATTATGAAAGCCCCTACGGACAACATGATGAATACTCTTGCAAAAAGCGCTCTTGCGTTGTATTCCTATGACGACAAGGCTAATGATATATCAATACCAAATGTACTGCGTCAGAGTATAGAGCTTATAACGCTGTTTCCTGTAATATCGGTATATGCATATCACGCCTACAAGTATGCAAGGCTTGGAGGGGATTTGTTTATACACAGTCCTAAGCCAGAGCTTTCTATAGCCGAGAATATACTTTATATGCTTCGTGAGGATGGAAAATATACCGAGTTGGAAGCTCGCATATTAGACCTTGCACTTGTGCTCCATGCAGAGCATGGTGGCGGAAACAATTCCACCTTCACAGTACACGTTGTGTCGTCCTCTGGAACGGATACCTATTCCGCTATCGCAGCTGCGCTTGGTTCTCTTAAAGGACCTAAGCACGGTGGAGCCAATATCAAGGTTGCAATGATGTTTGATGATATGAAGGAAAATGTTAAGGACTGGACAGACGAAGAAGAGGTAAAGGATTACCTTCGCAAGCTCCTTCACAAGGAAGCTTTCGATCATTCAGGACTTATCTATGGTATGGGACACGCTGTATATTCGCAGTCAGATCCTAGAGCGAAGGTTTTCAAGGGGTTTGTTGAGTCGCTCAGCTCAGAAAAGGGCAGACATGATGAATTTGCACTTTATTCACTGGTTGAGCTTCTTGCGCCCGAGGTTATTGCCGAGGAGCGTCGCATATATAAGGGAGTATGCGCGAATGTTGACTTCTATAGTGGGTTCGTATATCGTATGCTTGGTATACCTGATGAACTTTTTACACCGCTTTTTGCAATATCGAGAATTTCAGGTTGGTCAGCCCACAGAATAGAGGAGCTTATTAACTCCAATAAGATAATCCGTCCTGCGTACAAGGCTATATCGCCTATGCGTGAGTATACCGACATGGAAAATAGAATGGACTGATACAGTGATAAAAACACGGTCAAAAATAGAAAGAGATAAAAACATATATTTATAAAAGGATTGTGATTAAAATGAAGAACACAGCTGAATTATTTGAATGGAAGGGGACGACCTGTGTAAAGCTTACTGCAGGTGCTTATGAAGCATGGGTAGCAAACGAGATAGGTTCAAACGTTATCCGTTTTCGTGATAACGAGAACTGTATTGAGTTCTTTCGCTTCAATCCCAAGAATACAGCCGACGCAATTAAAAAGTCACCTGAGGTATGGGGACTTCCTACGCTTTACCTGCCTAATCGCTTTGCAGATGGTATTCTCAGAGCTTCAGATGCTGTATATCATCTTCCAGTAAATGAGAAAGAACCATATAACAACCACATTCACGGGTTCCTTCACAAGAGAGCTCATGAAGTGCTGGAGTTCAGCTCAGATGACAATTGCGCGTGGGTAAAGACGAGATACGTCTATGACGAAAAGGATGAATTTTTTGAATATCTTCCTGTAAGATTCACTGTTGAGTACACATTCACCCTTTCTGAACAGGGACTCGAGCAGAATATCCGCTTTCTGAACACAGATGGAGTAAAGGTTCTTCCAATGTCTCTTGCTTCGCATACTACTATCAGCGCACCTTTCGTTGATGGTGGTAAGGAGGAGGATATCCGTCTTACAGTGCCGATAGGAAAGCGCTGCGAACTCAACGAGCGCTGTTTGCCTACGGAGCAGCTAAAGGTTCCGAATATGCATGATCTTGAGTATAGAAACGGCTCAAAGCACCCTGTTCTTCAGGTAGTTGATAATGAGATGTACATAGGCGAGTGTACGAAACTTGATGGTGAGGACTTCCACGGTATTATTGCTGAGGATGTTGCGAGTGGTAAGAAAATATGTTACGAAGTATCCGAGGAATACGGCTTCTGGATAATCTGGAACGACCGTGGCTTCAACCACTTCTTCTGCCCTGAGCCAATGACTGCGATGATAGACGCTCCGAATCTTAAGCTCCCTGCTGATGTAACGGGTTATCGCGAGATAAAACCGGGTGATACATTTGAAACCCACGAGAGATTTTTCACAAAGCTTTCCTGACATAATACTAGTATACGCATAAGATATTTAATAAAAAACGCAAAAGGAGATATAGAATGAAATCTATCAGATTTGCTGTGGCTTTATTTGCTGCAATGACGTTCTGCTTGAGCGCAGGATGTTCTGGAGATAGCAGTAGCACCGAGCGTGAAAAGACGCAATCTACGACTGCTTCTTCGACTGAAATACAGGTCGACGAGAAGGAGGCAGAAGCCGTGGCGACTGCAGAAGCTTCTGAGAATACAGATGAATGGGCGTACTCATTAACAGCTAAGAATACAGATCAGCTGGATATCAGCAAGCTGCCAGCATTCAATCTTAGTTCTGACGATCTTCACGACGGAGTGTGGGACAGCGATATAACGAACACTAAGAACGGAACTAATCGTTCACCGCAGCTTTCTTGGGAAGCTGTTGAAGGTGCGTCTTGTTATGCTGTATATATGATAGATACGGGAACTACAGGTGCAGGTTCATGGATGCACTGGAAGTCTCTGACAGAGGAGACAAATCTTCCTGCAGGTTGGGCTTCAGATGAGGAGTATATCGGACCATATCCACCTGAGGGAACTCATGTATATGAGATATTTGTATTTGCAATGAAGCAGCAACCCGAAAAGCTGAAAGGTGCATTTGATGACACCAATGAAAAGCTTCTTGTAGCTTTCAAGGTAATGGATGGCCAAGACGGTGGAAACATCTTGGCCTGCGGACACATAAAGGGTACATATACTTACGGAGAATAAATGGCAAATTCAAAGGAAAAACACACCGTTCTAACGTCTGACGGTGCACAGGATTATATATTAGAGCGAAAAAGAGTTAAGAACATCAATCTTCGCGTAAAACCAGACTGCACAGTATACGTATCCGCACCTAACGGAGTGACTGTGCGTGAAATAGAGAGCTTCATACGTTCAAAGAGTAGGTATATCAGACGTGCGATAGAGTATTTCCGCACCCGTCCGCAGACGGAAAAGGCAGAAATGAAGTACATAAGCGGTGAAAAGATAAAGCTCCTCGGTACAGATGTGGAACTGAAAATAGTTCAGGATTTCAGGGAATACACTGAAAGGGACGGTTCAATGCTGTTTATCCATGTAAAGGACAAGGATGACGCAGAACGCAGAAAGAAGCTTTATAACATGTGGCTAGAAGAAGTGTGCAGGGAGGTATTCACCGAGGTTATGCACGATGTACACGAGAAATTCATGGAGTTTAGCCTGCCATTTCCGCAGCTGAAGCTGCGTACAATGACCTCGCGTTGGGGCAGCTGCCATCCGCTTAAGAAGATAATAACGCTGAACAGACGGCTTATCGAAGCGCCTCGACACTGTATTGAGCAGGTAGTTACTCACGAATTTTGTCACTTTGTACATGCCGACCACGGCAAGGATTTTTATGCGCTTTTGCAGCGTATGTATCCAGAGTGGCGCTATAGTAAGGCGGTCCTCGAAAGCACAGTAACGTTATAATATTAAAGCTCTTGCGTAAGTTTAAGTAAATACGCAAGAGCTTTTTTGTTATTCAGCAATATTCGTTTCACAGATGCTGTTCTCAAAGCAGTCCACCATAGTTTTGCGTAGCTCGTCGAGAGTTTGGCATCCTTCGCAGATTACGTCCCCGTCCTTGAAAGCGTCCCCGTAGATTGAGTCGTAGAACTGTGAATAGCTAGGAAAAACCACTTTTTCTGCGGGAAATTCCGTACTTTTGTTGTTATCGGGTGAGAAAACATTGATGAAGTACGTGAAATAGTAATAATCGAGGTTTTTACCATGCTTTTTGGAGTTGTCGGAGCTCTTTATATCTGCAGTAATTTGGTAGACAAAGCAGAGCACGTTTTTACCCCATTTGGCGTTAATATCTGCAGGAGTATAGAGCTCTGCACCGAGAAGCTTCATATCGCATAGCTTTTTATCCGGCCATGAAGCTCCGAGTTTTTGAAGTTCCTCCTGCGCGTAATTGTCCATTTTCTCATATGATTCTTTGTCGATATCGTCTAGTTCCTTTACGTACACAGGTACTCCATTGACGATATACGTTTTTTCAAAGCAGTCAGGAACAAATCCTTGCTCGAAGCATTTTTTCGTTGTTTCGTTTTGGCTGCTATTTCCGAAATGTATCTTTATCCTATCACCGTTGCTGAGACCGCTGGTGTATCTTGCAGTAAAAGGGATATCCATAACGGGCAGTGCATCAGTTTTGAGCAAAAGCTCTCCGTTGGGTTCCACTCCTGAATAATCGATAGTGAGATAGTCAAAAGGATCAAAGTGTATAGCTTCCTTGAGATCACAGACGGTTATTTCCTTGTCCGTAATGGAGAGTTTAATTTTGTACGTTTGTTCTAGCTCTTCAATACCACTTCTGTCCCACTGAAAGATGATGACATCTCCGTTTGACAGCATGGAAGCCTTGTCGGGAGAACCGCAGAGATGTGCTGCTATCATTTCAACCGCTCGATTTATACTGTTTTTGTCGTCGGAAGTTTTTATACCGAAAGAACGGAGATTATCTGTTACTATTTTCTCATAATCTATGTCAAAATCTGCAGAAGCTGCGGTGTCAAGTCCGTTCAAACTTATTTTCAGATAGTTATTTGGATCAATCTCGGCTCTTCCACAGCTGACAAGTATTGCCGTAGCAAGCAATAGAACCGCTAATTTCAATATGATCTTTTTCAAAGTTATAATCCTCCGAAAAATACGTAATATTCATTTACACGGAATATATTATACCACTTGCTGCTCTAGCCGTCAATATGCGCCTTGACATAGCGGTGAAAGACTGATATAATTAACAAAAAGCTAACCGAATCCCAACTAAGGAAGTGATATAATGTCATTAGGCAGCTATATATTTAAAAAAATGTGTACTAAAAGTGATACTGCACGAGATAGTGGACTTACTACTCCTGCGGAGATAGAACGCTTTGATAATATAAAATACGGTAGCAATCCGAAATGGAATCTTCTTGATGTGTATCGTCCGAAAGCTGCGATTGCTGGAAAGCTTCCTGTTATTGTGAGCTTTCATGGCGGTGGCTGGGTTTACGGAGATAAGGGTGTATATCAGTTTTACTGCATGGAGCTTGCAAAGCATGGCTTTGCCGTTTTGAATTACAGCTACCGCCTTGCGCCTAAGTTTCGCCATCCTGCGCCCTTAGAGGATACGAACGAGGTATTCACTTGGCTTATGGAAAATGCAGAGAACTATGGCTTTGACACGGAGAATATCTTTGCTGTAGGCGATTCTGCAGGAGCAATGGGGATAGCGCTTTACGCATGCGTACTTACCTCTGCAGACTACGCGAAGAAGTATAGCTTCAAGCCACCGAAGAACATGAGAATAAAAGGACTTGCACTTAATTGTGGAATATATGATGCGGAGCATTTCTGTACTGTAAAAACGCTTAGAGACTATCTCCCGAAGCGTAGCAGTGAGGATTTGCTTGCTGACCTTACAGTGATAAAGCATGTTACGAATGATTTCCCACAAAGCTATATAATGACGTCAAACTACGATCACTTGAGAAGCGAGTCGCCTAAACTTGAAAAGGTATTGCAGGAGAGGAGCGTCCGCTGTGTATTTAAGGAATATGGCAATGAGAGCATAAAGCTTTATCATGTGTTCCACTGCAATATAAAGACTCCTGAAGCCATTCAAGCTAACAAAGATGAGTGTGATTTTTTCAAAGGATTGATAAAACAATAATGTGATTTCATAGGAGTCTTATCTTTCTGTCAACTCTTATGTGGAGTAGGGCAGAGGCTTGAATGCGAAAGATGATTTGCTAGCATAAAGCAAAAGACAGCCCAAAGGACTGTCTATTAAGGGGACGCTTTAAAAAGAAAAGCGTCCTTTAAATCTAGAATTTATATCCAAGCGATTTGATTCTCTCAGCCGAGTCGCTTATCTCTGCCCATGAATAATCTATCATATACTCACCGTGGTAGGTATTGAAAGCAGCTGTATCGCCTGCGAAGAGGTCATACAAATCGCAGTCCACGGCTTCCTTGTTTACGAGTATCTGGCGGTTCTGCTTGATTATTACGTTTTGAAATCCTGCAGTTTCGATGTCCTTAATAAGATCCGAAACGTACTGCGATATCTTTTTGGATGTTGGCCTGTCGAAGTCCTCCACTTCAAGAACGTCCGCTGCGATCTCCTTGCTTGTAACAGGGTAGCCGCACTGGTCTATAAGATAGGCAAATATCTCTTTTGAGATAGTTCTTGAAAATTTCAATGGTGTGTCATCTTTGCCGAAAACGCGGAAGTTTCCAAAAGTCCGTATTTTCAGCTTGTCGCTGTTCTTATCTTCGGGTTGAGTGGTGTATCTAAAATTATTGAATTCGTTGCGTATATCTTCTTCAGTATATGGCTTCATGATGTAACCGCTTGGGCGCATCTGGATAGCTGCAAAGGCATATTCAGAATAACTCGTAACAAAGACTATATTGCACATTGGAGAGTGCTTTTTTAACTCGATAGCCACCTGTATACCTGACATTTGACCTATTCTGATATCGAGAAAGGCAGCGTCAAATGGTTCGTTATTATCGTATTCCATGAACTGTGAAGGTCTGCGGAAGGAGACAATCTCCGCCTCGGGGCAGACCTTATGCAGTGTGTCTACAAGAAGCTGTAATGCGAAACGTTCATCATCAATTGCCAGAATTTTCATCGTGGATCTCCTTTGGAATAAGAATAGTACATTCTGTTCCCTTTTCGGGAGCACTCTTTATAATGAGTTTGCCGCCGCATTCATCATAAAGACGTTTGCGGACGTTGAAAATGCCAATATGGTTACCGTCCAGATCTTTCAGTGAATTGACATCGAAACCGCCACCATCATCCTTAATCACTACTTTGTGAAACTCCTCTGTTTCCTCGGTAGAGATGCATACTGTACCGCAGCCGCTTTCAGATCTGTTTATACCGTGTTTTACAGCATTTTCAACAAGGGGTTGTACGGTCAATACAGGAAGAATGAAATCTATGTCTTTAATATCGAAAACAATATCAAGGTCTTCGCCAAAACGTATTTTTTCTAGTGAAAGGTAGACTTTTGTGTGCTCTATTTCCTCGCTTATGGGTACGAGGTTCTTATGACTCATTGCCTCGAGATTTTTCCTCAGGAACTTTGAGAAGTCGATAAGAGCCTTTTTAGCCTGAGAAGCGTCTTTGTCGCAGAGATAAGTGATGGAAGTTAGAGAATTGTAAACAAAATGGGGTTGTATTTGCGATATCATGAGCATACGCTTGCTTCGCTCAAGCTCAAGCTCACTGGTACGGAGTTTTATTTTCATTTCACTCTGATAGATAGCGACGAGATAGAAGTAGTATATAATAACGTCAAGGGCGACGATTTCATCCATAAGGTCTATGACTATGTAAGCCGCCTCAAGGTAGCATTCCGCAAGTGTAAGAAAAACGATGAATATAACAGTAGCGCCCTTGCTCATTTCCTTTTCTTTGATGAAAAGGATAGAGTATCTCATGAGTAGAAGTAGATATATCATGCCCACAAAGTAAGGCAACATCATCAGTGGACCGTCCACATATTCTAGGTGCTTATTGTAACTGAATATTAAGCCCGGTTTTGCGATGTTGGCTATTTCCAAGGCTATGCAGATTATCTCGGGAATGAATATGATATGTTTCTTTTTTACTGGAGCTATCAGGAGAAGCTCCACATAAGCTATCATAGGAAAGAGAATATGTTCTATAGCGGTACGCAGGTAAAACAGCGTCATTACTACGTCGTGGCGATAGTTTCGGTCATTTTCGAAGCCTGACA
The DNA here is from genome assembly GCA_017616055.1 of Ruminococcus sp. Taxonomy (GTDB): domain Bacteria; phylum Bacillota; class Clostridia; order Oscillospirales; family Ruminococcaceae; genus Ruminococcus. The sequence goes on along the minus strand of JAFZYX010000129.1, from coordinate 471 downwards.
TCAAGAACCAGTCCCTTGCGCTTGCGTTTACAACAATAATCGTAAGCATGACTACAATAGCGATAACATGATCTGTACCGTGGGGACGCTCCCTGCGGTTTTCGATAAGCATTATTATGATACCGAGAATAAGCGCGAAAGACAATAAATTCAATTGCAGAAGCTGTGAAATCAATTTCATTGAAGCGACACCTACTGAATCAAAATAAATATATAATAACATTATATCACATTCTGCACTGTTTGTAAAGTGAAAACGAAGCGTTTTTTGTGTGGAATTTCAAAATTTGAGTGCCTTTAAATCACCTGTAACTGTGCAAATATCCAAATATTGCTAAGAAGTAACATTTTTTAAGGAAAAAAATAAGTAATTTTTTTGTTGAACCATGTGGAACAGCCTATGATAGAATATATTTCGGGATATGATATGTATATATCGTGAATGTAGGAAGGGAGCCGGACGCTACAGTT
>JAFZYX010000128.1 GCA_017616055.1 Ruminococcus sp. | reverse complement strand
TATTTGCTGTAATGGCAGGCAAACGACAGAAGGAGCTTGCGGTATATCCGTCAATTTCAATGTTGAGAGAGAATACAATCCAGGATTCGCCGTTTGCAGGGTACAGTTTTGGCGATGATATAAATGGGTATATGCATTTTTCTGAACAGAAAGGCGATCTCAGGCTTGAAATATATGTTGTTAAAAGTCAAATGAGAAGTATGCTTCCGCCTGTTTTGGTGGCTCTGGATTATGTCGGTGCCAAGGAGGATATATTGATAAAAGAAAACATTGATTACGGATTCTACAAAATGAACTGGCAAAACAGCAAAGAAAGTGCAGCCTCGCTAACTGCAATAAATACGGGCGGCTATAAGGGAAAGTTTACATACAGCTGCATGATTTATGATATGGCAGGAATGGGTGATTATGATCCGAAAGATTCTGAATCTTTCTTTAATAGCATAGAATATTTAAAGGAAACGAAACCTGACGTAACCTATGAGCTTGAGTTTAAAACTCATCAGAGCGGCTTATTATCCTGTCCGCAGTTAGGAATTACAGTGGATAGTTGGGATTAACGAACAAAAGAGATAATATATGAAACAGGCGGCTACTGTTAAGTCGCCTGTATTCTTTATCTCTCAGAAGTTACATATGTCATTCATGTAATTACAAATGTCACCAAGAAAGTTACATATGTCATCTTTGCAAATGTTGATTTTTGAGTATAATAAAAGCATAGGGTTGCGCGACGCCTAATCAAAAGCAATACGAACGAAAACGAACAACAACATCTAATTGTAGAGAACGAAAAAAAGAAGAACGCAAAACAAAAATAAGGGTGATAAACAAATTTAATTTGTAAAGGAGAATCATTATGAAAGCTAATTTTAAGATGACTTTGACAGCAATTGCAGCGACAGTAATGTGTGCAGTTCCGATGATCAGCATGATTGCAAATGCGGACACATATCAGAAGGCAGACAAGATAGAAATCGAAAACGAAGAGTATATATTCAGAGAAGCAACTCCTTCTCATGAGTTCAGACCTATTCAGACAACTGTTGTTATAACCAAATTAAAGCCTAACACATGGACAATACCTAATACACAATTACCTCCGGTAACATGGGTGGATCCTCTAACCGATCCTATCAAGGAAGATTTTAAGATAAAAGATTATCGCTATATGGCAAGCAACATCAAAACAACTACTGTAGAAGTAGCCAAGAACATCCGCTGATGGATATAATGTAATAATACCTTTCATGATAAAAGATTTATTGGGATTTGATAATAGATGAGATCTCCTCTTAATGCCTCTGCACGGCTTTTAAGGGGAGATTTTCTGCGCTTTTCAAAAAACAAGATTTTTTTGAAAAAAATTCCGAAAAACACTTGATTTTTGCGAAAAACCGTGGTATAATAATACATGATGATAGTAAACCCAAAGACCGGAAACCTTCCGGTCTTTAGTATTTATATCGAAACTATGAAAGGAGAACCCCGATATATCGGGAAAACTGCCTATGAAATTTAAAAAATTCGGCGGTACGGAACAAAAGGTATACGATCTTATCAAGCCTATAACCGACGAGCTTGGCTACTATCTGTGGGATGTCTGCTACGAAAAGGAAGGCGCTATGTGGTATCTGCGAGTGTTCATTGATCAGGATGAGGGGATAACCATTGCGGACTGTGAACGCGCCAACGCTCCCATAAGCGATATCCTCGATGAGAAGGATCCGATTGCGCAGAGTTATATGCTCGAAGTCGGCTCGGCAGGGCTGGAACGCGAGCTTGTAAAAGAGGAACATTTCGAGGTCTGTCAGGGCGATACAGTAAGGATACGCTTTATAAGAGCGGTTGACGGCGAAAAGGAGATCGTGGCTCAGCTTGTGAGCGCAGACAAAGATGGCGTGACAGTCAATCTTGAAAACGGTGAGGAAAAGAAATTCTCGCTGGCGGATATAGCTTTCGTAAAGTTGTATCTCGATTTCTGAAATGTAAAAAAACAAAATAAAATATATTGGAGGAATTTACAGACATGAACATGAATAAGGACTTTTTCAGGGCACTTGAAGCTCTCGGTGAGGAAAACAGCGTGGAGACTGACCTTCTTATTGAAAAAGTAAAGTCGGCTATGCTTAAGGCTGCAAGAAGAGCATATCCTCACAGTGAGGAAAGGATCACAGTTGAGATCGACCCGAAAACGAAAAAGTTTGAAATGTACATCAGACAGGATATCATCGACGATGAACCTATCGACGAAAACGAGGTAAACATCGATGTTGCAAGGACCATGGATCCGAATGCTATGGTTGGCGGAACTATCATGAAGGAACTTGACATCTCCAAGCTTGGCAGAATGGCAGCACTCTCAGCAAAGCAGTCTATCAAGGGTGATCTCAGAGAGATCAACCGTGAGCAAATGTTGAGCAAGTTCGAGCAGAAGGAGCATGAATGTATTACTGCAAAGGTTTCTCAGGTTGAACCGGGCAGAGGAACAGTTACGGTTGTTTATGATGGAACAGAGCTCTATCTCTTCCGAAACGAGCAGATACCTGGTGAGAACCTCGAAGAGGGAAAAATGGTCAAGGTTTACATCACAGGTATCATCGGTAAGAATAAGAAGCCTGTTGTAAAGATCTCACGTACTCACAAGGATCTCGTGAAGAGACTCTTTGAGCAGGAAGTTCCCGAAATATACGATGGTACAGTTGAAGTAAAGTCTATCTCACGTGAGGCGGGCTCGAGAACAAAGATAGCAGTATGGTCAAAGGATGAGAATGTTGACGCAGTAGGAGCTTGCATTGGTCCGAAGCGTTCAAGAATTACAGCTGTTGTTAACGAGTTGAATGGAGAGAAGATAGACATTATTCCATGGAGTGAAGTGCCAGAGGAGTTTATTGCAAGAGCACTTGCTCCTGCAGAGGTGCTCAAGACAGTTATCACTTCAATGGAAGAAAAGGCCTGCACAGTTATCGTTCCGAACAATCAGCTCTCTCTTGCTATCGGTAACAAGGGCCAGAATGCAAAACTAGCTGCTAAACTTACAGGTTTCAAGATAGACATCAAGCCTCAGTTTGATACAGTGACAAATGAGGAGGCTCCCGAGCTGAGCCCTGATTTTGTAGCTCCTGTATTTGAAGCTGTTCCTCCTACAGAGGATATTGAGGATGCTATTGAATCTGATGAAACAGTTGCTGAGACAGCTGATGCAGAAGCAGAGGAAATAACAGAAGCTCCTGCAAACGAGGAATAATTATGAAGCCAAAGAAAATACCTATGAGAATGTGTCTCGGGTGTAATGAGATGAAACCTAAAATGGAGCTCATCCGTGTGGTGAAGTCTCCCGAAGGCGATATAAGCCTTGATTTCAAAGGCAAGGCAGCAGGCAGAGGCGCTTATATATGCCGAAGCACTGAATGTCTCGAAAAAGCGAGAAAAGCAAGACGATTTGAAAAATCATTTTCATGCAAGATAGAGGAAAGTGTATACGAGGTGATGATGAATGAGCTCGGAAAAGAATCGCAGGACGCTTAATCTGCTAGGGATATGCCTGAGGGCAGGAAAGGCAGTAAAGGGCTTTGACAGTGCTGTTGAGGCTGCGAAAAATGGAACAGCTCATTGTATACTTACAGCTTCCGATGCTTCAGGAAAGACGAAAAAGGAAGTTGACTTCTATTGCGAAAGGTTCGGAATAAAGCACCTGGATACCGACGTATGCAAGTCTGAGATAGGACGACTCTGCGGAAAGGAAACAGGAGTCATCGCAGTTACCGACAAGGGCTTTTCGGACGGCTTTGAAAAGATAATATCCGATATATCGCAGTAATGCGTTGATATAGATGTTTATGCAAAACATTTTATAATGCCGCATATTTGCGCGGCAAAGATTATGGAGGTAATCAAGCCTATGGCAAAAAAGATAAAGATAAGCGACGCTGCAAAAGATCTTAATATATCTGCACAGGAGATCCTTGATCTCTTTGCAGAAAGGGGCGACACAAAAAAGAAAACAGGTTCTTCACTTACAGAAGAGGAGATGAATGTAGTCCTTGAGCACTATACAAAGGATCGCTATTCCGTTAACTCCTTCAACGACTATTTTAATTCCAAGAACGATCCGCGTCCTGTTAAGGCAGAGGAGCCGAAGGAAGAGAAAAAAGCAGTAAAGAAGCCTGTTGAGAAAAAGGTTGCCGAGCCTAAAAAGACAACTACTTCGAAGCAGGATAAAAAGGAAGAAACCAAAAGTGCTTCCAAAAAGACTGAGGCAAAGCCTGTTGAGAAGAAGACAGCTGCTGTTCCAGTAAAAAAAGTTGAGCCAGAGAAAAAGGCCGAGCCTGAGAAGAAGGTTGAACCTGAGAAGAAGGTCGAGCCTGAGAAGAAGGTCGAGCCTGAGAAGAAGGTTGAATCTGAGAAGAAGGTTGAACCTGAGAAAAAAGCTGATCCTGTAAAAGTTCAGGAAGCTCCTAAAGCTGAGCACGAGAAAAAGCAGGAAGCAGCTCCGGTAAAGGGAAACTCTAAGCCTGAGGAAAAGACCGAGCCAGTAAAGACACAGGAGATTTCTAAGCCTGAGCCTGAGAAGAAGCAGGAATCAGTACGCGTTAATGAAGCTCCTAAGCCTGCCGTTCCTGTACAGGACAAGAAGAATGACAAGAAAAAGGATAAAAAGAAGGCTGAACCTGCAAAGGCTCAGGACAGAGGCGAGAGAACTAAGTTCAATGCAAGCTTCAGTTCAGAGACAGCGCAGACTTCAACTCAGCGCCGTACTGTTGATACAAGAGGAAGCTACGTCGATCTTGATAAGTACAATGAGAGATACGATCAGATGGCTACTTCAAACAAGCATAAGAACGACAATTACTCTTCAAAGAAGCAGAAGATTAATCAGAAATCTGCACAGAGAACACGTCAGCAGTTCTCTAAGAAAGAGTCAGAGGCTGAGAAGCTCAAGAGACTTGAACTTGAAAGAGCAAGAAAACAGCAGCTCAAAGTCCTTATTCCAGACAACATCACAGTTGGCGAACTTGCTACACGTCTCAAGGCTACAGCTACAGACGTTATCAAGCAACTCATGAAGCTTGGCGTAATGGCTTCTATCAATCAGGAGATTGACTTTGATACAGCTGCTATCGTTGCAGATGAAATGGGTGCAAAGGTTGAAAAGGAAGTTATTGTTACCATTGAGGAACGTCTTATCGATGATACAGATGATGACGATACAAATCTCCAGCCACGCTGCCCTGTTGTAGTCGTAATGGGACACGTTGACCACGGAAAGACTTCTATTCTTGACCGTATCAGAAACGCTCATGTTGCTGCGGGTGAAGCTGGCGGTATCACGCAGCATATCGGAGCATATCAGGTTAACATTAATGGACAGGACATCACATTTCTTGATACCCCAGGACATGAAGCGTTTACATCAATGCGTGCAAGAGGTGCGAATATCACGGATATAGCAATTCTTGTAGTTGCTGCAGATGACGGTATCATGCCTCAAACTATTGAATCAATCAATCACGCAAAGGCTGCCGGAGTTTCTATTATTGTTGCTATCAACAAAATGGATAAGGAAGGCGCAAATCCAGACCGTATCAAAGAAGAACTCACAAAATATGATCTCGTGTGTGAGGACTGGGGTGGAGATGTTATCTGTGTACCTGTTTCAGCTAAGACAGGTGAGGGTATCGATGATCTTCTCGAGAACGTTCTTCTCGTAGCTGAAGTCAAGGAACTTAAGGCTAATCCTGACAGACTTGCAAAGGGTACAGTTATTGAAGCTCGTCTTGATAAGGGCAGAGGTCCAATTGCTACACTTCTTGTACAGAATGGTACTCTCAGGCAGGGTGACGTTCTTATCGCAGGAACAGCAGTCGGACGTGTTCGTGTAATGACAAATGACAAGGGCAGATCAGTAAAGACAGCTGGTCCTTCTGTACCAGTTGAGATTACAGGTCTTGCTGAAGTTCCTAGTGCAGGCGATATATTCAACGCTGTTGAGGATGAAAGACTTGCAAGAGAACTTGTTGAGCAGAGAAAACATGAGGCTAAGCAGGAACAGTTCAACGCATATCGTAAGGTTACGCTCGATAACCTGTTCAGTCAGATTGCAGAGGGCGAGATTAAGGAACTCCCCATTGTTGTCAAGGCTGACGTTCAGGGCTCTGTTGAGGCTGTAAAGCAGTCATTAGAGAAACTTTCAAATGAAGAGGTAAGAGTAAGAGTTATTCATGGAGCTGTTGGTGCTGTCAAAGAGAGCGATGTAATGCTGGCAAGTGCTTCAAACGCTATAATCGTAGGTTTCAATGTTAGACCAGATCCTGTTGCTGCAGAGAATGCAGTCCGTGACGGAGTAGATATCAGACTCTACCGTATCATTTACGACGCTATCGAGGAGATATCCACAGCCATGAAGGGGATGCTTGCACCGAAGTATCGTGATGTTGAGCAGGGACGTGTTGAAGTGCGTCAGGTTTATAAGATATCCAATGTTGGTATGGTAGCAGGAAGCTATGTACTCAGCGGTAAGGTAACAAGAGGAAGTCAGGTGCGTGTAGTGCGTGACGGTATCATAATAGCAGATGATAAGATTGCAGGCCTTAAGCGCTTCAAGGATGACGTAAAGGAAGTTGCAGAAGGCTATGAGTGCGGTATCAGCCTTGAAAAGTTTGCTGACGTTAAGGAAGGTGATATTTTCGAGACATATATCGTTGAGGAGTATCGTGAGGATTAACGGTAATATCTTTGATAATAATGATAAAGGGGGAATTTCTTATGGATAACAGCAGAATGAGTACTGCGGATATGCTGCAGTACTGCAATGAAGCACTGGCATGGGACGATTTCGGACCGATAGATATTTTCTTTTTTCAGTCGGTAAAGAAGATACTTCTAGGTCAGTGCAGCGCAATGGAAGAGCCGGAGGAAGAGTTAGGAGACCTCATGGGCATCGAGCGTCCTGTAAGTGATGTGGAGCTCGAGCCAGAGTACGGAAAATATGCCGATATATATTACGGTGAAGAGGGCGATGACGATATCCCGGACTACAGTGCAACTGCAGAAGACGAGGCTTTTTCGGCAGATATGTTTACAGGTGGCTTTTTTACCGATCCTGAGGGTACAGCCGCTGTAGAAGCGGCTGAGGCAGAGGCTGAAAAAGATGGGGAAACCCATGAGGCGAATTCTGCGGCAAAGACTTCGAAGAAGCCTGCCACCAAAAAGAGTACAGCAAAGAAAACGGCAGCAAAAAAAACTGCCGTAAAGAAAAATGCTGCGAAAAAGACAACGGCAAAGAAAGAAAAAACTGCCGAGTCTGAGAAGCATGAAGAGACAACAGGAGGCGGATTTACCGTCAAACTGTAAAGACAGAAAGGAAAAAAATGCCTAATTTCAAGAACAGCCGTATGGCTGAAGATATAAAACGTGAGATGACAGCTATCCTTCGTGAATTGAAAGATCCGAGGATAGATAAAATGCTCACTATTGTAAGAGCGGACCTCTCGGGCGATATGTCGAGCTGCAAAATTTATGTTTCCAGCTTTGATGGCATCGAGAGAGCAAAGGAATCGGTTGAGGGATTAAAAAGCGGCGCTGGATTTATAAAGCGTGAGCTTTTTCACAGACTTAAAATGCGCAAGTCGCCCGAGCTTACATTTATCGCTGACAATTCTATCGAAAGAAGCGCGGAGATAAGTAAGAAGCTTCACGACTTGCTGTAAAGGAGGGCTTTGTATGTTCATTGGATTCAGTGAGGCTGAGCTCTTTCTCAGAAACTGCGAGGATGCAGTTATAATTACTCATCGCAATCCCGACGGAGACTGTATAGGCGCAGGCTTCGCAATGAAGGATCTGCTTGCACAGATGGGTATAAGAAGCAGAGTAGTATGCCATGATATATTTCCGTCGCGATACAGCTTTCTCACGGAAGAAGGAGCAGGCGAGGAGTTTGAACCTAAGTCTATCATCGCTGTTGATATAGCTGATGAAACACTTATGGGCGATTTTAAGGACATCTACGGGGGAAGAGTACAGCTCTGTATCGACCACCACATTTCAAATAACAATTATGCGGAGAAAACTCTTCTTCGCGGTGATGCCACTGCTTCATGTGAGATTATCTATGATCTTGCAAAGTATATGGGCATAAAGATAACGAAGCATTGCGCAATGTGCCTTTATACTGGTATAGCTACGGATTCTGGCTGTTTCAAGTACGACTGCACTACTCCACGCGCACATGAGATAGCGGCAGAGATGATGAGAAACTTCGATATCAATTTTGCGCGTATAAACCGCTATATGTTTGATGTTAAATCTATGGGCAGGCTTAAGCTAGAGGCTAGAGTGAATGAGCTTATGGAGTACTGCCTCGGTGGAAAACTTGCAATTGCAGCGGTTACACAGGAAATGATGAAGGATATGGGCGTATCAATGGAGGAGCTTGAGGGCTTTGCACCGCTAACTATTCAGCTTGAGGATACAGAAGTGGGAATACTCATGCGTGAGCGTGAGGACGGAGTATACAAGTGCTCATTCCGCTCTGCAAAAGATGTAAACGTATCCACAATATGCCAGTCCATAGGTGGCGGCGGTCATGCAAAGGCCGCAGGATGCACTATAAGCGGACCTCTTGAGGATGCAAAAAAGCAGCTAATAGAGGCTGTCAGAAAGGCTCTTGGCGAATGAATGGGATACTCTGCGTTGACAAGCCACAGAACTTCACATCCTTTGACGTAGTCGCGAAACTTCGTGGAATACTTCGAATAAAACGGCTCGGTCATGGAGGAACTCTCGACCCTATGGCTACGGGGGTGCTGCCCGTATTTGTGGGCAATGCAACGAAAGCCAGTGATATTATGCCTGACAATACAAAGAGTTACCGTGCAGGTTTCCGTTTCGGTACCGTATCGGACACTCAGGACTTGTGGGGCGAGCTGAGCGAGTGCTCTGATATGTTTGTGAGCCGCGAACAGATAGAAGCTGTTATACCGGGGTTTATCGGTAAAATTATGCAGCTCCCGCCTATGTATTCAGCTGTTCAGGTGAATGGACAGCGCCTTTATGACCTTGCGAGGCAAGGAATAGAGGTGGAACGTCAGGCACGCGAAATAGAAGTAGAAAGTCTTGTACTGGAGGAATATGACAGTAGTACCCGTGAGGGCGTTCTGTCCATAGTTTGCGGCAAGGGCACTTATATAAGGACTATTATCAGTGATATCGGTGAAAAATTGGGCTGTGGCGGTGTAATGACCTCGCTGGTTAGAACATCGTCTGGAGGTTTTTCTCTTGCAGATTGCCATACCCTAGAGGAGATACAGCTAGCAAGGGATGAGAACAGGCTCGAAGAGCTAATTCTGCCAATAGCGCGCGTGTTTGAAAAGCTCCCGAAGCTTAGGCTTGGCGAGGCTCAGACAAAAATGTACAGAAACGGTGTAAAGCTTGATTTATCAAAGCTTTGTGATATCCGTAGCGGCATTGACTACTATGGAGTTTATGGCTTTGATGGAAGTTTTATCGGTACTGCTTTTGCTGATTTTGAAAGCGGAGAGCTCCGTATCGGAAAGAACTTAGGGTGACTGTATGGAGAAAATGCATTCGTCAGTCGCATTGGGAATATTTGACGGAGTACATCTCGGACACCGTGCGGTAATAAACGCTTCGCTTTCACAGAGAGAAAAAGGGCTTGCGGCAACTGTCTTCACATTTGAGCCTGAGTGCGCTCTGCGTAAAGCTGGGGGCTCATCGGGATATATCTACACAAAAGCCGAAAAGGACATTATACTATGGGAGCAAATGGGCGTGGACGACGTTTTCAGCCCTCCGTTCGGAAATTTATGCGGTCTTTCTGGTGAAGAATTTGCGCGTGAGATACTTGTTGAACGGATGGGTGCAGTTCATGTGTGCTGCGGTGAGGATTTCAGATTCGGGAAAATGGCTTCATGCGGTGTTACAGAGCTTAAAAGCTTCGGTGAACGCTTCGGCTTTGAAGTAGAGATAGTTGGAGAGGTGGATATCGATGGAAGCGCAGTATCATCGAGTCGTATAAGAGCGCTTCTTCTGAAAGGCGATATCATTGCGGCTAACAGTTTACTTGGCTTTGATTATTTTTTAAGTGTCGAGGTTGCGGACGGTAATCATATTGGCAGAACAATAGGCTTTCCTACAATAAATCAGAACTTCGGAAATGGTCAGCTTGTACCAAAATACGGCGTTTACAGCACGGTGACCAAGGCAGACGGGAAAGAGTACCGTTCCATAACAAATGTGGGAGTAAAGCCAACTATAAAAGGTGAGCGAAGGCCCCTTGCGGAAACACATATAATCGGCTACAGCGGCGACCTTTACGGGAAGAATGTAACTGTCAGCTTTAATAATTTTGTGCGTCCAGAGAGAGAATTCGACTCTCTTGACGAGTTGAAAAAGCAAATAAACTCAGATATAGAATATGTCATGAATATATTTTAAAAAATTCGTATTGCTTTCACTCTGTTATCACATACAGGTATTAACATAATAAAGGCTGTAAATTTCGACGGCAAAGTCTTTGATGTGCCGTCAACATACGCAATAAGGAGGGTTAAACCCAATGATTGAGGTCAAGAACCTTACTAAGAAGTACGGTGACAAGGTTGCTGTAAGAAATATAAGTTTCAAGGTCGAAAAGGGTGAGATACTCGGTTTCCTTGGACCAAATGGTGCAGGAAAATCAACGACTATGAATATGCTTACGGGATATATCTCATCAACATCAGGAGAGGTCCTTATAGACGGTACGGATATTCTTGAAGATCCTAAGAAGGCAAAGGCTAATATAGGATATCTTCCTGAAATACCACCGCTTTATGTGGATATGACCGTTGAGGCATATCTCAGCTTCATCTATGATTTGAAGAAGTGTAAACTTCCTAGAAGCGCACATATTAAAGATGTATGCTCTCTTTGCAAGATAGAAGACGTTAGGCACAGGATAATAAAGAATCTTTCAAAGGGATATCGTCAGAGAGTCGGACTTGCACAGGCTCTTATAAACAATCCGCCTGTGCTTATTCTTGACGAGCCTACAGTTGGTCTCGACCCAAATCAGATAATCGAGATAAGAAGTCTTATCAAAAAGCTTGGAAAGAGACATACTGTTATTCTTTCATCTCATATTCTTCCTGAGATACAGGCGGTATGCGACAGGATAATCATAATCAATAAGGGAGAGGTCGCAGCTGATGGAACTGCTGATGAGATAGCTCACAATATCACTAATGAGCACAAAATGACTCTGCGAATTGAGGGACCAACTCATACTGCTGATGATAAGAGGCTTATAACAGACGCTATAAAAGCAATACAGGGCATTAAGTATATCCGCGCTGATATGGAGCGCGAAAAGGGTATTTACGATTACGACGTGGAGACTGACGGTCAAACCGATGTAAGACGCGAAATAAACAGGATATGCAGTGAAAACGGCTGGAATATCCTTATGCTCCAACTTTCAGACCTCACTCTCGAGGACATCTTCCTTAAGATTACTATGGACGAGGGAATAGATAGCAAGAATGATAATAAGAAAAAGGCTGTTTCTCCGAAAATAGGACTAAAGGTCGACGATAAAGGCAGACTGAATGCCGTTAAGGAAGACGAAGATGAAGAGAAGGAAGAAGCTGAACCTGAAAAGGTAGCAGAAAATGAAGAAAGCAATGGAGGTGAGGAATAATGCTGGCAATCTACAGACGTGAAATGGGTTCGTTTTTTACATCGGGCGTTGCATATGTTTTCCTTGCAGTGTTCTGGCTTGTTTCTGGAATATTCTTTTATAATACGGTAATAGCCGTGGGAAATGCGGATACTTCAAATCTTTTTCAGTCAATGTTTATCATTGTACTGTTCCTCATTCCCATACTCACAATGAAGCTCCTCAGTGAGGAGAAGAAAAATAAGACAGATCAGGGTCTCCTGACTGCTCCCATAAGCCTTTGGGATATCGTTCTCGGTAAATATTTCGCAGCTCTTACACTGTACATCATTGCCGAGTCAATCATATTTGTATACGCATTCATTATCAATTATCTCGGCGATGTTATATGGGCGTCTTTGCTTGGCAATTACTTTGCAATGTTGTTCCTGGGAGCGGCGTTCATAGCAGTAGGTCTGTTCATATCCTCGCTCACAGAAAATCAGATGGCTTCTGCGGTAGTCTGCTTGGTAGTTCTCTTCGTTATATACCTTTCTGAGAATCTTGTAGCTTCCTTTGAGAACGGAAACCTTGCTAAGAGGATAGCTTATAAGGCAGTAACAAATATAGCCTTCTATTCGAGATATATCGAATTCACAAGGGGAGTATTCAGCCTTCCAAGTGTGTTATTCTTTGTCAGCACAGCATTTATCTTCAATTTCCTGACCGTCAAGGGTCTGGAGAAGAGACGCTGGAGCTGAGATATGTGAAAGGAAGGTTTTGATACAGATGAGTAAAAAAGATCTCGATGAAAAGAAGATTGATG
>JAFZYX010000127.1 GCA_017616055.1 Ruminococcus sp. | reverse complement strand
TTTCATCGTCACTGCAATATCCCGACAGTCCATCAGAACACAGCAGCAGACTGATCTTGTCCTCATAATCAAGCATAAACGTGTCGGTAACCACTGTCTTTTCGACACCTACCGCCCTGACGAGCATATGCTTCTGAGGGTGTACCTCCATTTCCTCCTCGGTTATCTTACCCTGTTCAAATAGCACCGAGGCAACATTATGGTCATTTGTTATCCTATATAACCCTGTATCGGTTATCAGATACGCTCTGCTGTCACCGACATTGGCAATGAAGGCTGTTTTACTAGTGACGAATGCAGCCACACAGGTAGTACCCATGCCAAAATTTCTGAACTCGAATCTTGCCCGTGTATAAATCACGGAATTGGCTGCCGATACCGAGGAGATAAGGAGCTTGCGGATATCATCGTCGCTGAGGCTTTCCTTATAGTCAGCAGAAAAACGCTGAAAAAACTCTTCAACAGCGAGCTCGCCTGCCTCTTTGCCTGCGCGTTCGCCGCCCATACCATCGCATACGACGGCAAGTACATTATGGCCGAAATATTCGCACCTGACCGCATCCTGATTTTCTTCACGTGCAAGTCCGATATCCGTACCGTAGCGAAACCTCAAGTATCCGCACCCCCATTCTGTTTGCATTGTTTGTCGGCGTCGCGTCTTAACTGTCCGCACGCCGCTTCGATATCACTGCCGAGAGTTCTCCTCACGGTAGCGTTTATCCCCCGCCTGCCCAGTTGCTTTGCAAACTCAGCAACGCCAGAGCGGACCGTATGATAATTTCGTTCCCTTACCTTATTGACGGGTATAAGGTTCACATGACAATTCATACCTCGAAGCAGCTTCGCCAGTTTGTCAGCGTCTGCAGCTGATGAATTAACGTCGTCGATAACGGCATATTCAAATGTAACACGCCGTCCCGTCTTATCAATATAGTATCTGCAAGCCTCAATGAGACTTGCAAGGTCGTATTTCCTGTTAACAGGCATGATGGAGCTCCTGCCCTCGTTGTCCGCACAATGCAGGGACACAGAAAGAGTCAGCTGTAGCTTTTTATCTGCCAGTTCATAGATACGCGGCACTATGCCGCAGGTAGAAAGTGATACATGACGAAGGCTCATGTCGTTGCCATCCTTATGAGACAACAGTTCAAGAAACTTCATAACATTGTCAAAGTTATCAAGAGGTTCACCTATGCCCATGAGGACAACTCCTGATACTTTTTTGCCAGAATCGCGCTCAGCCTCGTATATCTGTAATAAAATCTCAGAGGGAGCAAGGCTTCTCACATAACCTGCAATGGCAGATGCACAAAAATTGCAGCCCATTTTGCAGCCCACCTGAGTGGACACACATATGCTGTATCCGTAACTGTATTCCATTAAAACAGTCTCTACATAATTGCCGTCAGAAAGCCTATAAAGATATTTTACCGTATTATCTATAGCAGATTCAAGCTTTTTTTGTATAAATAGTCCATTTATACAAAATTTTTCTTGTAAAGTACGGCGCAATTGGATAGATATATCAGTCATTTTGTCGAAATCAAGGGTTCTTTTCACGTGAAGCCATTGAAAAATCTGCTTCGCACGGAATTTTTTCTCACCGATAGCAGCAAGAGCTTCTTCAAGCTCTGCAAGATCAAGACTGAGAATATCGACTTTTTCCAATTTATCACCTTACTTTTCTAAATTTGGAAATGAAAAATCCGCTGCCGTATTTCGGCGGCATAAGAGTAGCCATAGTGCCGAAGCTATTTCCCAACATTTCAGGGAGCTCAACCACTTCAAGCTCTGGATGCTCACTAAGAAACCTCTCGCAAACGGCCTCATTTTCAGCCTTACGTACCGTACAGGTTGAATAAACAAGAACGCCGCCAACTTCAAGGTAATTAAGTGCATTGCATGCTATTGTATATTGTATATCTGGGAGCCCTGCAAAATCCGATATATCCTTGTACTTTATCTCGGGCTTGCTGCAGATGACTCCAAGTCCTGAACACGGAACGTCGCAGAGTATCTTCGTAAATTTCGGCAATTCAGGATTGAATTTTGTTGCATCTCCTGCTGCCGCTTTTATATTATTGAGACCTAATCGCTCAGCGCCCTTACGTATGAGCTCCGCGCGCTTTTCGTGAAGGTCAAAAGCGTATATCTGACCTTTACCATTCATAAGCTCAGACATAGTGAATGTCTTTCCGCCTGGAGCAGCACATATATCGAGTACAATGTCATTTTCATCGGGCGCTAGTGCCTGACAGCAGAGCTGCGAGGCAATTCCCTGAACATGAAAGAACCCCTTTTTGAAAGCCTCTGTCGCTGTAATATCACCACTTTGAACTGCGAAGCAATGCTCGTTCAGTCTTTCCGCCTCAATTCCATCCATTGCCGCAAGAAGTTCCTCCTCGGTACAGCGCAGATGATTTCTGCGAATATAGGTCACATTCTTTTCAAGCGAGTGTGCAAGAAACAGCTCGGCTGTCTCACTGCCGTAATCATCTGTAAGACTCCTGACGAACTCCTCAGGTGCAGAATACTTCACGGATGCAGCCTTCACGCTATCTTTCGGAAGCTTCAATTTCTTACCGCTACGAATAAAATTACGAAGGACTGCATTCACCATTCCAGAAGCGCTTGTCTTGCGGAACTTCTTTGCAAGAGACACGCTCTCGTTTACCGCAGCGTTGTCTGGTACGCTGTCCATATACATTATTTGATATACGCCGCAGCGTAGTATATTTAGAACTATGCTGTCCAGCTTTTCTATGGAACGTGAGCTCAAACCGTCAATTATATAGTCAAGAGTAAGTCTTCGCTCAATAACTCCGTAGTACAAAGCCGAACACAGTTTTTTGCCACGCTCATCAAGATCTGAGGTTTTCAGACCGCTGTCAAGCTGCAAGTTTGAATAGCTACCGCTCCCAAATGTCTTATCAAGGAGCTTCACTGCAAGATATCGGGGATCTGTCATTATCTTCTTCTGACAGAAAGGAGAAGTCTGAGAAGCTGAAGAATTGAAGCAACAAGACCTGCAACATAAGTAAGAGCTGCTGCCTTGAGAACCTTCTGTGCATGAGGTACCTCTGCCATTTCAAGTATGCCATCGCGTTCCAGAGTTTTAAGAGCTCTGTCGCTCGCGTTGAACTCACATGGGAGAGTAACTATTTGAAAAACAATAACTGCCGCAAACATTGCGATAGAAAGGTATATAAGAGGTGTTCCTATTGTAAGACTGCTAAGTAAGCAACCAACGATAAGAACAAGATACCAAAGACGCGAGCAGATATTTGTAAATGGAACCAGCTTGCTTCTGAGGATTATAGGGCCATAGTTCTCAGCGTGCTGGCAAGCGTGACCGCATTCGTGAGCAGCAACTCCGATAGCAGCTACTGAAGTCTGACCGTAAACTGAATCAGAAAGTCTAACAACATTTGAACGTGGGTCAAAATGGTCGCTGAGATTTCCTGAGATGCGCTCTATCTGAATGTGATGAAGTCCGTTTGAGTCAAGTATCATTCTTGCCACCTGATCTGCTGTAAGACCTCTTGAATTGGATATTTTGCTATACTTGCTGAATGTGGATTTAACGTTTATCTGAGCTATCAGCGGAATAATAAGCATTCCGAGGAACAAGAGCAGATATGTGCCGTAGCCCTCTCCACTTGAACGGTATCCATAATAGGTACCATATCTCATTATAGCGGTCATCAATGTCATTGTATACATAATGTCTTCCTCCTTATGTAAGAATCTCTCCCTCCGTGAGCTTTTTGCCCCTAAGGAAGTCCTCTGTATTCATTCGTTTTTTGCCCTCAGGCTGTACCTCGCGGAATATGACCGCGCGCCCATCGCCGCATTTCACGGCAAAGCTTTTTGTATCTACAACAGCGCCATTTTCAGCGTTGTATGTGCCATTTGCTATTTCAGACCTGAACACTTTTAGGCGCTTGCCCTCAAGCATTGCAAAGCCTGTAACTCCGCGGATGGTATTGTGTACCTCAGCAGCAGTTTTTGAGAAGTCAAGAGCACTCATCTCCTTTTTTATCATGGGAGAATAGCAGCTGAGGCTGTCGTCCTGAACTTCAGGTGTAAGAGCACCATTTTCAAGAGCTTCCAGAGTCTCTGCAAGAACTTCACCGCCCATTTTTGAAAGCTTAGCATATAGCTCCTCATAGTTCTCATTTTCGTCAATTGTCATAGACTTCTTAATAAGCATGTCGCCGGTGTCAAGGCCCTCATTCATCTGCATTGAGGTAACACCTGTTTCCTTTTCACCATTAAGAAGCACCCAGTTTATGGGAGCAGCTCCCCTGTATCTTGGCAGGAGCGAAGCATGGATATTGATGCATCCATATTTCGGAAGTTCCAATACTTCCTTCGGCAGAATCTGTCCGTAAGCCGTTACAACTATCAGTTCGGGAGCAATATCACAGAGCAACTTCATAGCCGCCTCTGCTTCCTCTCCCTTTCTCAGTGATAGAGGCTGATATACCTGGAGTCCGTATTCAAGAGCCGCAGCCTTTACAGGGGTGGGTATCATCTTATATCCCCTGCCCTTTGGCTTATCTGGCTGTGTGAACACCGCTGCAACCTCATGTCTGCTTTCTGCTAGAGTACGCAGACATGGAACAGCAAAATCTGGTGTTCCCATAAAAATTATTTTCATTACTTTGTCTCCTCGGGCACGAAAAATTCCTCTACTATCTCCGTGAAGATATGACCGTCAAGGTGGTCGTTCTCATGGCAGGTACACTGCGCGCCGAGCTCTGTGAAATCGCGCTCAAACCAGTTGCCGTTCCTGTCCTGTGCCTTTAAACGGCAGCTCATTGGACGTGTAACGTAACCCCATATATTTGGGCACGAAAGGCACCCCTCCTGTACACGCTGTTTGCCTTCTTTATTTATAACTTCAGGATTAATAGCCTCCACGATATCATTTTCTCCAAGATGCATGATGAATATTCTGCGGCATATGCCTATCTGCGGAGCAGCAAGTCCAACACCCTCTGCCTTGTTAAGAGTCTCATGCATATCGTCTAGGAGTTGAGCGAGTTTCTCGTCAAATTTTTCCACAGGCTTGCAAACCTTATGAAGTATCTCATCCTTATCAGTCAGTATTCTTCTTAAAGCCATTTTACCATATCCTTCTTATACGCCCACGTCGCCGTTTAAATCGGCATAAAGGGCAATGTTTTTCATCTCTTTTATTCTTGCAGAAGCTGTCAGTACATCACTGATAAAGCTTCTTATTTCAGCATTGTTCTTGCATTTCATTATTATCCTGTAACGGTACTTACCATTTATTCTGCCATATGAGCAGCGAACCGGTCCTAGTACACGCACGGGGGTTTTCGGCTGCAGTGCTTTCAGCTTCTCATTCATAAGTCTCAACACAGCATCCGCTCCAAGCCTTGCGGATATATCCTCATTTCCTGAAAAACAGAAGATACACATATCGCACAAAGGAGGAAATATCATAGCGCGGCGAATGGCTATCTCTTCGTTATAGAAGCCATTGTAATCCTGCGCCGCAGCAAGATTCATGATATAGTGCTCTGGGATAAAGGTCTGCAAAACAGCTCTTCCCTTTCGCTTACCGCGTCCGCCACGTCCCACAACCTGAGTGATAAGGGAAAATGTACGCTCATAACTACGAAAGTCTCCTGCGTACAGAGCCTTATCCACAGAAAGGACCCCGACAAGGGTAACATTTGGGAAATCAAGACCCTTTCCTATCATCTGAGTACCTATCATTATATCATATTTCCCATCGCGGAACTCCGTAAAGTTCTTCTCATATGAGTAACGGGAAAAAGTAGTATCCGCATCCATTCGCAGTACGCGCGCTGTCGGAAAAAACGTTGTCAGTTCCTCCTCAAGCTTCTGCGTGCCGAATCCCATATTTTTCAGATGCTTTGAGCCGCAGGACGGACATGAATCAACAGGATCGCTGACATAGCCGCAATAATGGCACATCATCTTATTATTCTTCTTATGATAGGTAAGAGGTACAGAGCAATTCGGACAGTACACAGGCTGATAGCAGTCACAGCAACTAATAATGGTATGATATCCGCGTCTGTTGAGCAACAGTATTGACTGCTCACCGTTTTTTAGGTTGGCACTTATCTCCTCAGCAAGTTTACGGCTGAATTCAGTGCGGTTACCCACCTCTCTCTCGAAGTTCATATCAATGATACTCACCTCAGGAAGCGGAGCATTTCCATATCGTTCCTTCATTTCGATAAGCCTGTATGCTCCCCTCTCAGCCAGGTAGTAGCTTTCGATAGATGGAGTCGCCGAAGCGAGCAGCAGCGACGCATTATGATACGCACAGCGTTGCTTGGCAATGTCATGTGTATAATATCTCGGAGAGCTGTCAGATTTGTATGAACGCTCGCCTTCTTCATCTATTATAATGAGACCGATACTACTGAGCGGAGCAAAGACAGCGCTCCTTGTACCGATAACGATATCCGCGTCACCACGTTTTATCCTCTTATACTCATCAAGTCTCTGACCGAGAGAAAGACCGCTGTGTATAACAGCAACCCTCTCTCCGAAAAGTGAGCGAAATCGCTTCAGAGTCTGAGGAGTAAGGCCTATTTCTGGGATGAGAAGCATTGCCTGCCTTCCCATTCTGACCGTATCATCTATGAGCTTTTCAAAAACAGAAGTTTTGCCACTTCCTGTAACTCCGTGAAGCAGAAAAACCGCAGGTTTTTTCTCATTTAGCTGTGCAAGGACAGTATCTCTCGCCCTTTGTTGTTCCTCCGAAAGGACTATATCTTCAGGACTTCTCTTTTCATCGGAGAGGTCCCCAACCTTTCTCAGCACCTCGACTTCATATTCTTCCGCAGCACCGTTAGCACAGAGCCTCTTTATAACAGACTCGGTAACGCCACACATATAAGCAGTTTCCCTAACTGCTGCTGCGCCATACTCACTGAGGAAATCTGCCACTTTTTTCTGCTTTTGGGTGAGGTCGAAGCTCTCTGGAGAGGTCATATACCTATCCGTAAGGCGAACCATTCTAACAGCTGCGTCACCGACATTCTGCCTGAACACATTATCCGATTCAAGAGCGCCTGCGTCGCAGAGTTCATCTGAAAGTCGCCTTCCATTTTCAATGATGTGCTCCTCAATCATTCTGTTGAGTTCCCTACTGTCAGTAGCACATGAAAGTGTACTTAAAAGCAGAGAGGCATCCTCGCTGAGAGAAGCAATATCCGTGAAATTCTTAACAATCCTGAATGTCTCTTTTGCACTTACACTCATTGCAGGCGGAAGCATAGTCTTTACCGCATCAAAGTAAGTGCAGAAAGTATTTTCACGTAGATAAAAGGCAAGTTTGAGCAGTTCCGTCGAAATAACAGGCTCTTCATCCACAAGTGAAACAAGGGATTTGAGGCCATTGGCATCGCCGTCGAAAAGCTTCATAACAACGCCTATCCTACGCGTATTGCCCTTACCAAATGGGACAAGCACCCGACAACCGCTAGTAATTTTTTCCACAAGCTTGTCAGGAACAGCATAGCTGAACAGCATATCAAAGGAATAGGCTGTTCCGCTGACCGCAGTCTCCGCTAAAAGGGGCATTATTCACTGATAACCGGAGCTGTGCTAACTATCTTACACTTGCCACTTGCAAGCTCCTCAACAGCCGTCTTAACAGGCTTTTCTTCAAGAGTTTCTCCTTTTTCGTAAAGCTCCTCCGAAATCTGTCTTGCACGTTTTGCAACTGCAATAACAAGCGAATAACAGCTCTCATTCTTTGTAATGATTTGATTTACTGCCGGTCTAAGCATTTTTCAACACCTCTTCTATAATTTCTCCCGAGTAGGCCACTTTAAGCTGTTCTCCGCGTATTACCGCAAAGAAGTCGCTGATAGCGTCCTCAAGGGCGTCATTGACTATAACATAATCGTATTTTTCAGCCTGTGAGATTTCCCACGCCGCCTTTGAAACACGTTCATCTATTACCTCGTCGGTTTCTGTGCCACGCTTTTTAAGTCTGCGTCGCAACTCGCCGATTGAAGGCGGAACTACAAAAATAAACACAGCGTCGGGACGCTTTTCACGTATCTTCATAGCCCCCTGAGGTTCTATTTCAAGGATAACATTAAGACCCTGTTCAAGTCTACTGTCCACCTCACTGACAAGGGTGCCGTAAAGGTTCTGACAATACTCCGCATGTTCTATGAACTTGCCATCAGCGATACGCTGCTCAAAGTCCTCACGGGTAAGGAAATGGTAATTTATACCGTCCTTTTCGCCCTCTCGTGGAGCTCTTGTAGTAGCCGAAACTGATACCGCAAAGTGCTGGTCCTTGAGTATCTCCTCCAGCATTGTACCCTTTCCACAGCCCGAAGGCGCAGAAAAGACTATAAGTCTGCCTTTATTCATTTTCGTCCACTCCTCCAGAGTCGTTTATTCTTGCAGCAAGTGTCTCGGTGATAAGCGATGACAGTATTATATGTCCGCTGTCCATCACCAGAACCGCCCTTGTTTTTCGTCCGTACGTGGCATCAATAGCTCTGCCGTCATCACGTGCCTCCTGAACCAGTCTCTTAATAGGCGCTGATTCAGGACTTACTACTGTTACGATCCTGTCGGCAGAAACCATATTGCCATAACCTATATTAATTAGTTTCATAGCAATTACTCTATATTCTGTATCTGCTCGCGTATCTTCTCAATCTCTGCCTTCATGTCAACAACAACTTTGGTCACGTTGAGATCCTGCGCCTTTGAGCCGATAGTATTGACTTCACGGTTCATTTCCTGTACGATAAAGTCCAGCTTTCTGCCAACAGCATCATCTCCTGCGAGCATTGTCTCGAGCTGTGATATATGGCTCCTCAAGCGGACAGTTTCCTCGTCCACAGCTATTTTTTCAGCAAAAACAGCAGCCTCAGTAAGAACTCTCTGCTCGTCGATATCTCTTCCTTCAAGAACTTCGCTGAGCTTCTTGTAAAGTCTGTTTCTATAATTCTCAACAGTTTTGGGTGAAAGCTCCTCAACCTTGCTAACCATAGCAAGTATTCCCTCGGCTTTCTCAGTTATGTCTGCCTTAAGACGTTCGCCCTCGACCTGCCTCATTTCAACAAATCGGCTGATAGCCTCCATTGCCACCTTTGAAACATCATCCCACACCTGTTCTTCATCGTCAGGAGTTTTCTGTATATTGAAAATATCAGGAAGCTTCATAAGCTTTGAGAGTGTGATATCATCCTCTACTCCAAGATCTCCTGCAATACTTCTGAGAGCGTTAACATATCCCTCTGCCGCGCCCTTGTTTATTGCGATCTCAGTATCCTTGCCTTCAATATTATTAATAGTGACAGCAATCTCTACCTTGCCTCGTGAAATACATGTTTTGAGCAAAGCCTTGAGCTTTTCATCAATATAGCTATAAGTTCTCGGAACTCTAGAAGAATACTCGTAATATCTATGGTTAACGGAGCGTATCTCCACAAGGATATCTCTACCATTCAAAATCTGCTGGGCTCTTCCGTAGCCTGTCATACTTCTAAGCACCTTATCGCCTGCTTTCCTGTAATTAAGTATATTTTTTCGCATAAAAATGCTATTATAATATTATAACATCATTTGTGTAAAAATGCAAGCTTTTTCTGAAAATATTGGGACATACTTCAATTTCGAAAATCGGGTAGGAGGCTAATCATTAATTGATTAGCCGACCTCCCAGTCGAGTAGCCAAGTGGACTTTCACCACAAGGCTCTCACAGAACCGTGCGTGAAGCTCTCACTTCACACGGCTCTTCGTATTCCCATTATGGTTTCCAACCGAGAGCCCAATGTGCAAACATGTTGGGCTCTCTTTTTG
>JAFZYX010000126.1 GCA_017616055.1 Ruminococcus sp. | reverse complement strand
GAGCTTAATGATCCTATTGATCAGCGTGAACGCTTCAAAGCTCAGGAAGAAGCTCTCAGTCAGGGTGACGAAGAGGCTAACCGCACTGACGAGGACTTCCTCAATGCTCTCGAGATAGGTATGCCTCCTACAGGCGGTATCGGATACGGTATCGATCGTCTTGTAATGCTTCTCACAAACAGCTCTTCTATCAGGGACGTTCTTCTCTTCCCGACATTAAAGAGCCTTAATCAGTAATATAAACCCATTAGGGCGGCTGATTGCCGCCCGTTATCATAAGGATTTACAATGGATAAGAAAGATACTAAAAAAACTGACACAAAAGATGAAAAACTCGATATCAATCCCAGCCTTTTGAAGAGCAAAAAGGATCTCAGAAAACAGCGCGATGAGGAAACTGCCCGTCAGCAACTTGAAATCGAGCGCCAAAAAGCTAAACTCGAAAAAGAGAGGCAGGAAGCCTACGAAAAAAAGATACACGACGAAAAAATAGAGCTCATGCGCATGAAACAAGGCATGATCAGTGATGAAGAAGCTACGATTCACGAAGAAAAGGAAGAAGAGATCAAGCTCACTTTCGGCAAAAAGATAAGCAATTTCTTCTATCATAACAAATGGTGGCTGGGCCTAGGAACATTTTTCGTGGTAATGATGACTTTCCTTATTTTCGACCTTGTAAATAAGCCTAACCCTGACTCGACAATACTTATGCTTTGCTACAATGATGATGTCGGATATTCAGAAAATCTTGAAGAATACTTCACTCAGTTCGGTGAGGATTGCAACGGTAATGGAAAAGTCCTTGTTTCTGTATATTATGTGCCATACACTACAAGCGAATTTGCTAACTACAATACCGGTGCTACAGTAAAGCTATCCACTTTACTAAGCAGCAATGAACAGGTAATTGTAATAGGAGACAAACTGACTCTTGGAGGTATTTTCACGCCTAAAGACGACTTCGTTGACCTGAGTAATCTTTATCCAGACGATCCTCATGTAGATAAATATTTCTACTATCTTAAAGGCACAAATTTCGCACAGGCCATCGGTATAAATCCAAATAACGTTTCTGATGATATGTTCATTGCAATCCGCAATCCTAATAACCCGATAAATGGTGTGAATGAAAAGTTACAGGAAACATATGACAAGGATTTCCCGCTATTTGACAGAATTATAAAGTCCATGTCATCAGAAAATTAAAATAATTTGTAATCTTTAAAGTTTTATTCGCTCTGCACCCAGAAAGTCAGGAGCTGATTCCGCTATGACAAATGAATATGAGGCATTTTATGCCGAATACAACAGCAAATATACAGAGCTTTCGGCAAAAAAAGATGAAATAGTAAGGTTTGAATTCTCAAAAGGCGGAAATGTGTTTTTCCGAGGTTTGTATACGCCTTTTCTTTCCTTTAAGTACGGGCTTTTTACAAACAGCAAGGGAAAAATGGTAAAAAAAGCTAATGACTTCACATTCAGCTACGGTTTTGACAGCAATGAACGCCTGATTTATGTCCTCAGAAACCTTGACGGTATCTATACCGAAGAATTTCTGCTGTACTGCCCTGATAGAACAATTGGCATTACTTATACGCAAACTGACAAACAGCTTACGGATATAGTAATATGCAGATATAATAATAATGCCATTGTTACAGTTGATCATGCTCATAAAATCAACCTGTTCAGCGGCTCTTCATTTCAGTATACAAAAGAAATTTACCGTTATCTCGGAAGTGCACTTGTAGGCATGGAAGAAATAACTGGTGATACAATGTATACGAAAAGCTATCATACCGAGTATGAAGTAACCGATAACAAATTCAAACTGATGAAGCAGTGGATAAACTGACAGTAAAAAACCAGCCATAACTTTGAAATCATTTTCAAAGTTATGGCTGGTTTTGTTTCAACAATTATTAAGTTCTCTGGAAATGCAATTTATAAATAAACAATTGAAATTAAGAAATGCTTGCCTCAGATTCCTTATGAAAGGCAACTCAGCACATTCAATCAAAAACAAGATAGCTGATAACAGAATTTGACATAAGAAAACCTTTCGGAGTGAGCCATACGCTTTCACCATCGGTCTGAACGTAACCCGCATTCACAAGTGGAGGGAGTTTCTTTTCAATATCATTTCTGTGCTCAGGGAAATCATCCAGATAAAGTCCCTCCTTCAGCCTTAGCCTTAGCATTGCGTACTCCTCAAATCCACAGGGATTTTCGTCTGTAACTGTGATCTGCTGTATACCGCTTCTGATAAATCCGGTAATATCACGGTCCACGGCAAATCTTTTCCCGTTGTAACATGAATGAGCCGCAGGGCCTATTCCGAGGTAATCCTCACATTTCCAGTAGCGGCAGTTGTGTCGGCTTGTATAGCCTTCCTTTGCAAAATTCGATACCTCATACTGCATAAAGCCATGTTTCTCGAGAAGCTGAACCATTTCAAAGTAAAGCTCCGCCGTTCCATCCTCGTCAGGCAGTTTCCGCTTTATTTCGTCGCAATCAAAAGGCGTACCCTCCTCTGTCTTGAGAATGTACGCCGAAATGTGCTTGATTGGCAGTTTTGTAAGCTTTTCAACTGAATATTGCAGACTTTCCGGCTTCTGTTCTGGCAGAGCTATCATCAGATCGCATGAGATATTTTCAAAACCTGCCCTTTCAGCGTCAAGAACTGCCTGAACAGCTCTTTCAGCACTGTGAACACGTCCAAGCATTTTCAATTCGCTGTCTATCATGGACTGAACTCCTATTGATAGACGGTTTACACCTGCATTCCGAAGCTCTGAAAGCTTTTCGGCACTGATTGTACATGGATTGGCTTCCATAGTGATCTCAGCCTGTTGGTCAAGTAAGAAACTTCTCCGTATCTCACTGAGTATGCTCTCTATCTGCATTGAAGTGAGCAAAGAAGGAGTGCCGCCGCCCAGATAGACCGTATCAACTTTGCGGTCAGCTTCAGAGTAATGCCGTATATTGCGCAAAACTGCAGCTGTATAGTCCTCAGCTGCCTGTTTTGTCCATTTTACAGAGTAAAAATCGCAGTAACCGCACTTCTTTCCGCAGAATGGCACATGAATGTAAATACCAAGATTTCTCATTTATATGCGTCAAGTCTTATAGACTGCACCAGTTTGAAGCAGAATGCGTTCACTATCTTCGGAACTACAAACATTAGCACGATTATTCCCAAAACTATCGGTACTTCGTGAGTATACATCCATACATTATCAAGACCGTGGAGATATACATATACTATAAATGCAAATGCAACCAAAAAGAAAATAGCTTCAAATATGGTCGCGCCCTTGCCATTAACACAGAGCTTTCCGCATTTCGGGCAGGGCTTGCCCTTTGATTTCATTGTTCCCGATAATGCTTTCTTTATGGGAGTAAATGTCTTTTCGCCGCAGTGCGGACAAGTATATATACTCATTATAATTCATTTCCTTTCACTGTTTCAGCTTCCGTCTCAATCGGCTCAAGCTCCTTTGCAAGCCTTGCCATAGGCGTATTGCCTGCAAGCTTCGGAGTAAGCTCCAGGCGCTTTTTCTTTGAAGCCTTTCTACGGTGGCGGAAGATACTGAGAAAATCCCCGGGGTGCAGTACGATCAGCGTAAGAAGCATTATCCCCATAGCCGCAAAAAGCATTTTAAAGTTATCATGTACAACAAGTCCGAATATAAGCAGTACGATAGCAGTCACACAGAAACTTGTACGTGACTTCTCGCGAAGTCTTATCCTGACTGCACGGAAAAGCCGTCCTGCATCTGAATTTTTCGGTATAAAGTATTCAGTGATCACAGTTATTACACTTACAAGAAGTATTGCCGCAAGTATTCCGAGAATGATGTAGTTAATCATAAAACCTCCGTATCAGCTGTCAAGCTTGAGCACACTCATGAACGCCTCCTGTGGTACTTCTACTGTACCGAGCTGACGCATACGCTTCTTACCTTCCTTCTGCTTTTCAAGCAGCTTCTTCTTTCGGGTTATATCGCCGCCGTAGCACTTCGCAAGAACATCCTTACGCACTGCCTTAACGGTCTCACGGGCGATTATCTTTCCGCCTATGGCTGCCTGTATCGGTACCTCAAAGAGCTGACGCGGAATGTTATCCTTTAACTTTTCCGCTATTTTACGTGCTCTTGCATAGGCTTTGTCTGTGTGTATTATGAAACTCAGAGCGTCCACGACATCACCGTTGAGAAGTATGTCCAGCTTAACGAGCTTACTGGGAACATAGCCCATCATCTCGTAGTCAAAGGAAGCATATCCCTTTGTACGGGATTTCAGCACGTCAAAGAAATCGTATACTATCTCGTTCAGCGGAAGTTCATAATGAAGCTCCACACGTGTATCATCAAGGTACTTCATATCTTTGAAAACGCCTCGCCTGTCCTGACAGAGTTCCATAATATTGCCGACATAGTCAGATGGTGAAAGAATGCTCGCCTTTACCATTGGCTCCTCAGCAGTCTGAATGAGGGCAGGATCGGGGTAGTTTGTGGGATTGTCAATATACTGAACATCACCGTTGGTCATTGTGACCTTGTATATAACCGATGGGGCAGTTGTGATAAGATCAAGATTGTATTCACGTTCAAGCCTCTCCTGGATTATCTCCATATGGAGAAGTCCGAGGAAGCCGCAACGGAAACCGAAACCAAGAGCTATAGAGGTCTCTGGCTCGAACGAGAGCGAAGCGTCATTCAACTGGAGTTTTTCAAGTGCATCACGAAGATCACCGTATTTAGCACCATCAGCAGGATATATTCCTGAGAATACCATTGGATTGACCTTGCGGTAACCCGGCAGTGGCTCATCACAGGGACAGTCGTCATTCGTAACCGTATCTCCCACCTGAGTATCACCTATGCTCTTGATAGAAGCTGCAATATATCCTACTTCGCCTGCTTCAAGACTGCCGTTGTTCACAAGATTTGAAGCATCCATAAAGCCTGCCTCGACAACATTGAAAACAGCTCCGGTAGCCATAAGGCGGATATTGTCACCAACCTTCACGCGTCCTTCTTTAACACGGACATATATGATAACACCTTTGTATGAATCATAATAGCTGTCAAAAATAAGAGCTTTCAATGGCATTTCAGGATCACCCTGAGGCGCAGGAATATCGGTGACTATCTTTTCGAGAACCGCCTCGATATTAGTACCCATTTTAGCTGAAATACGCGGAGCGTCCATTGCAGGAATACCTATTACGTTCTCAACCTCATTACATACTCTGTCCGGATCTGCTGAGGGAAGATCTATCTTGTTGACAACCGGAACAACCTCGAGATCATGCTCAATAGCCAGGTAGGTGTTGGCAAGAGTCTGAGCCTCGATTCCCTGCGAAGCATCAACTACAAGTATAGCACCTTCACAAGCTGCAAGAGAACGCGATACCTCATAATTGAAGTCAACATGACCAGGAGTGTCAATGAGATTGAAGATATAGTCCTCACCATCCTGAGCAGTATACTTAAGACGAACTGCACGTGCCTTTATGGTTATTCCCCTCTCCCTCTCGATGTCCATATTATCAAGAAGCTGATCCTCCATGTCGCGTATAGCAACTGTTTCAGTCTTTTCAAGAATACGGTCGGCAAGAGTTGACTTACCATGATCTATATGCGCTATAATACAAAAATTTCTGATTTTGTCGTTAGCCAAAGTTTTACCTCTTTTCAAAACATATTTACTCAGTATAATTATATCAGAAAGTCCGCTGTTTGTAAAGGGCTTTCTGCCGTAAATCTGTAGGTCGCCCATGACAAAAACGGCACGGTAAAAACCGTGCCGCCATAATTATTATATTTTACTCTCAGCCATTTGGGTTGAGTGTTGCTATCTTCTTGAGAAGATAGAGCTGTATCTGGAGAGCATCGTTTGATGTAATTCCCTTTGTGCTTGTATCAACGTCAGCGTTTGCCTTGCCCTGTTCTGTAATAGCCTTTTCATCTGTACCGCCTACACCGTACTTGTTCGGATTTGCAAGACTCTGCATGATAAGTACAGCATCAGCCATATCTACCTGACCGTCGCAGTTTGCATCGCCCCATACAACAGAATCATTATTGCCCTGTGAAGGCTGAGGAGTTGTTGTTGTTTCAGTTTTGGGAGCGGTTGTTGTAGAAGTTGTTGTCGCGGGCTGTGTGGTCGAAGTTGTAGTTGTAGCAGTTGTAGTTGTTGTAGTTGTAGTTTCAGAAGTAGTTGTTGTAGTGGTTGTAGTTGTGGTTGTTTCAGATGTAGTTGTAGTGGTTGTAGTTGTTGTCGCAGATGTTGTAGTAGTTGTAGTCTTTGGAGGAGGATTAGTATTGCCAGAATAGTAATCAGAAAGTGAGATACCATTGCCTGACTGACCAAGCGGAATAGAGTGGTCAAGACCAATGAACTTTCCACCGTCTGTCTGCCAGAGAGCTTCCTTTACGAAAGCGTACTTCTCCTCGTCCCACTTGCCGAAATCGTCGTATACAAGTCCGCCTGTATCGCCCGAATTCTCATTGAAGCACCAGAAAGTATGGTGGATATGCTTGTCAATCATATAATCACGGAGTTCCTGCATCCAGTGTTTGTTCTCACCGGTAGGATCATGCTCCTTGTCAATGAAGCCACCCCACTCACCCATAAGGAGCGGATACTTCTGCTCCTCAATGAGATAAGCCCATGTGTCGTACCAGTAATCGTCAAGAAGCGACTGACGGTCAAATGTCTTGGAAGCATCGTCCATGTAGAACCATTTCTGAGACCATACCAGCGGACCGTAATCATGAGGTGAATAAACTATCTGCTTATTGTACTGACCGATATCAACAGGATGATCCTTTACGCCGCGGAGGTTTCCGCCCCACCAAGCGCCGAATATCAGTGACGGCTCATCATAGTGAGCATAGTCAACAGCAGGAGTGCTCCAGTCTGCACCCTTTTCAAAGTCAGGATAACATTCTACGCCCTCAATCATAATTAGCAGATTAGGATTATGTTTGAGACAAGCCATAGCGCCCTTTTCTGCTGCATATTTCCAGTTGTTCTTGTCCTTTGAGTCGTCCCACTTCGCAAATGTACCTTCCTCAGGCTTGCCGTGAGGCTCATTCTTGAGGTCAATAGCGATGATTGTATCATCATCCTTATAGTACTCTGTAAACCATTCAAGAGCTTCAAGCCAGTCGTCCTCGGAGAAGTTTTCATCATACCAGAGCGGCTTCTGATGTCCCATTGAAGCTGATGTGGCACTGTGTATGTCGATCATTATCTTCATACCGTTTTCTCTGCACCATTCCACAGCCTTGTTCCAGATATCAAAACTGTACATAAGAGTGTACTGACCTTCACCGCTTACTCCACCCTCAACAGTAAGTTCAGGGTTTTCATAAGCATTGACCATCATGTTTACCTCTCCTACGCCAGAGCCCTTGTCTGAGCCCTTGTTCTTCCACTGAAGAATGATCTGCGTTGACATCGGCACACGAAGAAGGTTAAAGCCGTGGTCTGCGATCTGATTGAGCATGCTGTGCATATTCTTCGACCATACACCGTCGAATACCTGACGTCCTGCATTGTAACCGAACCAGTTTACACCTGTCAGCCAAACCTCGTTTCCATCCTTATCAACGATCTGTGCCTTATCGTTGACATGGAGCCAGTCGTCGCCGCTTGTATCAGCAGCAAGTGCCTTTTTAACTGTTTTTTTCTCGGGCATGCCATTGTTCAGCGTGGGAACAAGCATGACCGTCGCTGCCAGACCTGCCAGCAGCCTTGTTAAAATATGTTTTGCCATGTTAAAATCCCTCTCTTTTAACAAAATTATTGGTACTATCATTATAACGCCTTTTTTCAGAAATGTCAACGGAGTTAGATGATTTCAGCAATAAAATATACTTTTTTACCAAGATATTCAACTAAGCAGCTCCTCACGCATTGCTGTCAGCAGCTTTTTCTCACGCCG
>JAFZYX010000125.1 GCA_017616055.1 Ruminococcus sp. | reverse complement strand
GTATCTGTCAAGTAAAAGTAGGCAAGTTTTTTCAAAATCATCACAACGCACAAGGTCAGAAGTTAATATTTGTAAGAGATTTCAAAGCAGAGATTCTTTTGAGCCATTTCATTGAAGAAGGAATATTGTGCATTTGCTTAGGCTCATAGCCATTTCCACATGAAGTTTTTATCTTTGAAGCAGACAATATCGGCATGTCTGAATTGTTATCAACTATGCTGTAGTTAGAATTTCCGGTATGATAACTACATAAAAGCGCTGCGAGACGGTTTCCTCCATTCACACTCCAGCAAGCCCTGCCGCCTTTCATGCGATTGCCTATCAGTGTGAAAACATTGCTTTCCATGCTTCCGAGCTTTGCATGATGTACCACTCCTGGCTCTCTGGTATCAGGTATTCTTATCCCTCTTGAATAATAATCTGGCAGTGCTTCAAAGTTCTCAGAATAGTACCTATAAAGCTCTCTGAGCTTTTTTACTTGTATTTCATCATCCACTGAGTTTATGTAAGCTTCGATAGTTTCAAGCAAGAGTTGATACTGTTCTGAAAGAAGAAGTTTTCTTAATTCATCAGCGATATTCTTATCGCTTACACACTCTGTTATTTTCTTGTTTCTGTGGTATTCATCCAGTACACAGATACACTTGCAGTCAGGATCTTTCTGTATCCATTGTGCTCCGTCTCCATTCTTTACACGAAGTTCTATCTCATCAGTATCATACATTGAAGCGATTACCACTTCTTTGTGCCTTCTGAAATCACTTGCTGATTCAAAGCTTGCATATGCGACTTTGTTATCAAGCTCTCGACGGATCTTTCCATCCTTCGTCCTATGATGAATAACACCGTCGTAAGCTATTCCTATCTTCATTTCCTTTGAAGAACCATATTTCTCCCTGTCCTTACCCTGAAGCTTCAGCCAGTCACCGTCAGCTTCCTCATAAAGCAGCTTGGTCTCAACACATCCTGAGAGCTTATGTTCTTTTACCAGTTTAGCCAGTTCATCGTTCTTTTCAATCTGTCTTTGACCTTGTTTCTGAACAATATTCCATACTGCTTGATGTGATATATCAAGTCCTGTTGTCTCGCTGATAGTCTCAGCGACTTTTCTGTAAGGCATAACACATATCATATCTGATATGCTGTTGCTCATCTGCTCATCAACCAGACCAATGTGCTGTGCGGCAATACTTTCATCAAGCAAATAGACGTGCTTGTTCTGCTCTGTATCAAGATATATTCTGCGCTCGTACTCAACTGTGCCCAGCTTGGTTTTGACAGCAGTTTTTCGTCTTCCCTTACACCGATATCGCTTCTTATCGCGTTCTTCCAGCAGACGCTCATCTGCTTCTTCGAGATATGTTTTGACTATCTCCTGTCCACAATTCATCAATCCATCAAATATTTCTGAGATCATCTCTGAAAAATTTACTTTCTTGCTATTGTCAAATTCAATTTTGTATGCTATACTCATTTTAGGTCACTCGCTTCTATGTTTTTGTTGCCAATCTACATTTTAGCACATTGTGACCTTGAGGGCAAGTTCGTCTTGCCCTCATTTTTATTTTCACTGCCTACTTTTATTTTACACTAAGAT
>JAFZYX010000124.1 GCA_017616055.1 Ruminococcus sp. | reverse complement strand
GCCTTGTTTTCTTCTTCGAGGGCAACTATCTTGGAATTAAGCTCATCAAGGTAAGTAATAACGTCCTCTTTGATAAATCCCTTCTGACCGATCTTGGTCTCTCTTAATACGGTTGGTGTTGGTTCGCTCATGGTACTCTCCATTCCCCTCGGTCAGACCGAGGTAAAAATTTAAGGAATAAGAACCCATACTCTAGCGCTATGAAGGCGGATTTAGTGATAATGCATATAAAAAAGCCTTCACAGTCCATGAATACAGGTTCTGATGATTTTGCCTTATGTAAATTATAACATAATTATTATATTATTTCAACTATTGAAATGTAGAAAATTTGAATTGATTTTAGTGCAAATTACTATAAAAACACGGTAAAAACTGCTCATTTAGGTTTCAAGAGTAAACATCATTACTTTTATGAGTTAGAACAATATATTTAGTTACAGTTTAGAAACACAAAAGCTATACAAAATGCGCTTTTACAGACATCAAGGAGAAAGCCCGAAGGGCTCCTCACCTTTCGGGCTTAAATAAAATATCCGCGGCTTATCAGGTATAAAACCGAAAAAACGATAATTTCGATCGCCAAGCCTATACCTAAAACCGATACCAAAGCCACAATGCGTTTCTTCTTCAGTACCTTACGCTTTTCAAGCTCCGCGGCTTTTTCGATCTCATCGAGAGTTTCGCCGTTCATGAACGCAATGACCTCGCGGTATGTCTGAACATCGTGCTCCGCCTGCATCTGCCTCATTCTGCGGAATGTCATAAAATCGGCTGTCAGAAACACCCCTGTAAGCACTGCAAACAACAATCTTAGCACATCAACTTCCAGCGCACCGACAAGCACCGCCGAAGCCAGACCTGCAAGACATTCTATACCTGCAAGATTATAAAGCTTTTTCATTTCCTTTCCGTCATTTTTAGTAATTTCCTCTTTCATAGTATCAACATCTCCTTTGATAAGCTCATCGAGGGAAACGCCGAAGATGTCACTGAGGATAAGCAGACTGTGTACGTCGGGATAGCTCCTTTCGGTCTCCCAGTTGGATATGGTCTGGCGGCTGACATACGCCCGCTGTGCCAGCACCTCCTGCGACCAGCCCTTTTCGGTTCTAAGTTCCTTTATCCTGCTGCTAAGCTCCATACGTTTCACTCCTTTCCGCAAGGGTACTTCCCTTGTCTGAACTCATCATAGCAGACACGGCACATCTTTTCAACCAAAAGTCTTTTGCAGGCGCAGGAAATGCCCTGTCAAAACCTTTTGGCAAGCCGGTTTCAAGCCATTCTGCGGCTTTCTCAGCATAAAACAAAAGCGGCTCATAACGAACCGCTTTATATTTCTATTAGTTGCCGAGCATCTTGAAGATGTCGTCAAGGTCGTAATCCTGATTTTGTGTTGATGCAGGTCTCGGAGCACTGCTTGGAGCGCCGAAACCAAGTCCATCAATAAGAGGATTATCAATCGGAATAATGTCCTCCTCGTGACTCTCAAGTGAAGAATCAGCAGCTGCAACAGCAGCATCGTTTGCAGAATCCATATCATCAAAGCCTGCAGCGATAACTGTAATAGTCATCTCATCCTGCATATCTTCCTTGAATGCTGTACCAAAAATGAACTCAACGCCGTCAGCAGCTGTATCTGTAATCATCTTTGTAGCTGCATCAACATCAGAAGAAAGAATATCCTCAGACATTGCGATATTGATAAGGAGTCTCTTAGCTCCCGAGATAGATGTCTCAAGAAGTGGGCTGGAGATAACAGCATTTGCAGCATCTCTTGCCTTGTCCTTACCTGTACCATGACCGATAGCCATGTGAGCATAACCTGCATTTCTCATAATAGTTGAAACATCAGCGAAATCGAGGTTGATGTAACCTTCTTCAACTATAAGATCCGAAATGCTCTTTACACCTGTCTTGAGCACATCATCAGATAGTGCAAAAGACTGAAGCATTGTAAGAGGCTTGTCAAGTCCAACAAGAAGTCTTTCATTAGGAATAACAATAAGGGAGTCAACATACTTTCTTAGCTCTGCAATACCTCTCTCAGCCTGAGCCATTTTCTGCTCTCTTTCGAAGAGGAAAGGCTTTGTTACTACAGCTACTGTAAGTATATCCATTTCCTTAGCGATCTTTGCAACTACAGGAGCAGCTCCCGTACCTGTTCCACCGCCCATACCAGCAGTAATGAAGATCATATCAGCACCCTTGAGATGTGTTTCAATCTCATCGCGGTTCTCCTCAGCACTACGCTGACCGATCTCAGGCTTGTTACCTGCACCTCTACCCTTTGTGAGTTTAGCACCAATCGGTATTCTTGTAGTAGCCTTGGACTTGTTGAGTGCCTTAGCGTCTGTATTGATTGCAATATATTCTATATTATTGACACCTGAATCTACCATACAGTTTACAGCGTTTC
>JAFZYX010000123.1 GCA_017616055.1 Ruminococcus sp. | reverse complement strand
GCGTTCTCCTCTCTCAGGAAGGTTTTCAAGCCCCTTGGCGAGCTCATAAAACGGAACTGGATCGTATTCCTCCTCGATAATCGGGATATCAAGCGTCATTTCACGCACAAGCCTTTTCAACTCGTTCATACGGAAGATATACTCCTCCTCGGGAGCTATATTTGGATTGCAGAAATACAACGTTATACGAAAGTATTTGTCAAGCACCGTAAGAGTATGGCTACTGCAAGGTGCACAACAAGCATGTAGCAAAAGAGTCGGCCTTTCGCCACTTTTATCAAGTTCCTTTAGCTTGTTATCAAGCAGTAAGCCATAATTAGTTTTAGGAACACCATCCATTACTCATCCTCAAGGTTCTTAAGCGCCTTGAGCTCCTCTTTGTTTACCCTTATCTCCGCATCCTTAAGAAGCTTTACCTCGCTTCTGTCAAGAGTTACGGGTACTTCTGATTTATCAGTCTTTACGCGCAGCTTTCCTGTGATAAGGTTAACATCCTCAACTCTGCCCTTATCGCCTTCCGGAGTTACTACGATAGCACCAATCTTTGGCGTTATCTTGAGCAGAGCCTCATATGCGTTCTGCTCGTTTTTCAGACAGCACATCAGTCTGCCGCAAGTTCCGGATATCTTCGTTGGGTTGAGTGAAAGTCCCTGTTCTTTTGCCATTTTTATGGAAACAGGCTGAAAATCACCCATATACCCCTTACAGCAAAACTCTCTGCCACATATACCAAGTCCCCCCAGTATCTTAGCTTCATCACGGACGCCTATCTGTCGCAACTCTATCCTGGTTCTGAAAACTGCTGCAAGATCCTTTACCAGCTCGCGAAAATCCACGCGGTTCTCGGCTGTGAAGTAAAAGAGCAGCTTGTTATTGTCGAATGTGCATTCAACATCCACAAGCTTCATGCTAAGCTTACGGAAAGCTATCTTTTCCTCACATATCTTGAAAGCATCTTTTTCACGCTGTTTATTTTTCTCTACCGTTTTCATGTCGTTTGCATCCGCAAGTCTGATTATAGGCTTAAGAGGCGATGTTATCTGTTCATCATCTATCTGACGGTTCGCAATAACAACCTCTCCGCATTCAACTCCACGAATAGTTTCAACTATGGCATGATCGCCAACATTTGCTTTTATATCTCCAGGGGAAAAGTAGTATATTTTGCCTACGCTCTTGAAGCGTACTCCGACTATTTCTTTCATAGAAGCTCCTAACTGAAAGTCTATCCGACTATCTCCATTATCTCAGCGCCAAGCGCCGTAAGCGCCAGCGGTATACCCACATTCCTATCAACTGCTTTCCATGCAGTTTCTATGCATGAATGCATCCGCGCAGACTGATACGCCGTTATGGACTGTGACAAGGCAAGTGCTCCCTCACGGAAGCAACCTATGGTATGGGCGCTGCTGTCCTTCGCAAGCACCGCCGCATCACGGGCAAGCTTATCTAGCATAGACAGCATTTCTCTCACGTCATCTCGCTCCCTGCCGAGGGAGAAAAATCCGACTGTGAGAGCATATTCATCTTTTCTTATTATACTATCAGTAAGCGATTTTGTCAAATCCACACGCTTTCTAAGTGCTTCATCGTTTATATAGCTCTCACACATTCCAATATTTCCGTGAAAGCAACTTACTGCGGAGTGTATCTTCTGCTCATCGTAGCCGCTTTCTATAAGAGCTTCCACGGCTTCCTCCTCAGTACATGGAGATGTGTTGAAACACACACAGCGGGAAATTATAGTAGACAGGAATTCCGACTTCGAGTCACAGGTAAATATGAAATAGGCATACTCTGGCGGCTCCTCTATAAGCTTCAGGAGAGTATTCTGCGTTCTGTCGTCGACATTACAACAATCCGCGAAAATGTATACCTTACATCCACTGCTGTTATTCGGCTTTATATAGGCATCAGCTATGACATCGCGAGCCGTTTCTACGCTGTAATTACCAAGCTTTCCTGTTTTTTTCGGGTATATAACATCTGGATGAACATCATTCCATATGTTTTGGCATGTATTGCATCTTCCGCAGGGCTTACCCTCTACGGGAGCCTCACACATCAGCGCCTGTGTGTAATATTTGGCAATAAGCTTTCTTCCACTGCCCTTTTCACCGCTTATTATAAGAGAATGCGCTGTCCTGCCACTGACTGCCATTCGTTCAAGAGTGCTTTTCAGCTGATCGTTTCCGTAAATCTTCTTCATATTCATTCCTTTTCAAATGGAAGTCTGTTTTTTCCACGCACCATAAATGGAACTGCTCTCTTGTGAGAACATATGTGGTTCACAATATTCTCGCCACCGTACTCACCATCCCTCGTCCACGAAAAAGGCTTGTCGGAAAGATTGGTTATTGTAACTTCATTTGTGCGGAAGAATATTATATTCTTGTCCGTCATATCATTTTTCAGAAGAGCAAGGGCAGTTTTTCCCAACTCTGCCGCGCTTTTCGGCTTTCTTATAAGTGTTACCTCAAAAATGCCGTCATCAAGAAGGAAGTTCTTCATATTTATCATTCCTGCCACAGAAGCGGTATTAGTGACCATTCCATACACGAAATCGCCCTCTATAGTCTTATCCGCATATTCTATGCGCATAGGTTTTGCCTTGATACTGCCGAGATGAGCAGCTCCTCCTGCAATATACGCCGCATGTCCAAAGATATTCTTTACCTTTTGTGAGGTCTCATAGGTAATATTGGTAAAAGCACCAAATGCCGCTACATAAGAAAAATAGCTGTCATTGAAGCCACCAACGTCGCAAAGTGCAGGCTTTCCATGAGTTATGACCTTTGCCGCCTTTATCTGATCTGACGGGATTCCGAGACTCTTAGCAAAATCATTGGTAGAGCCTGCAGGAACGTAGCCTATAGGTATCTTTTTATCACAGCCCATAACGCCCTGCAAGCACTGGCTGAGGGTTCCGTCACCACCTGCAACAACAAGCAGATCATAGCCATTTTCGCAGGCAAATACTGCCTGATCTACAGCATCGTCACCACTCTGAGTAGTGTGGACAGTAACCTCATAATCTTTTTTTATGAACTCATCGATTATTTTGCCCAGTTTCTTATTTATGACCGCCTTACCTGCCACAAGATTTACAACAAAATACATCTTTTTCATAAATTACTCCCTATATAATCAGCGGACAGTGATTAGCTGTCCGCTGATATTGTCATGCTTTCTTTACAAATTCCTCAAAAGTTTTCTTATTTTCTTCCTTGGAGCTTGAAAGATATGCATAATATTTTAGTATCTTTGAAGCGTCAACGGAATCAATCATGCCGTTCGAATCAATATCGCCCGCTTTATTCTGTGCATCTGTGAATGAACCTTTATCGCCTACAGAACGTTTCGCATACTCCACAAGTACTTTTGCTGCATCAACTGCATCAACATAACCGTCGTTATTTACATCTCCCATCTTGTATTCAGGTGCAACCGGTGTTGTAGTAGTCTGCCCTTCCTTTACACCTGCAACTTTCTTGTATGTAGCAAGCGGTATTTCAGGATAGCTTTCCTTATCAGCGAAACTGTCAAATGTCTTGGAAAGAAGCCCGTTATCCTCGTGAAGCTTGCCTATCTTATCAAGAACAGCAGCTGCAATGGCAACGTGCCCCTTCTGATTTGGATGGATATCAATGTCTGCAAGCGAACCTGATGACTGTACATCAACAAAGTAATATGTATAACCGTTGTTGTTTTTACCATCCTTGTTTGCGCTCGGGGCGTTCTTAAGAGCTGTGAATTCATATTTGACGTCAACGATTTCGATATCTTTTACATTTTCGAGCTGCTGAGAATAAGACTTCATAATATCCTCAAGATCAGCTCTCAAAATATTGACAACAGAAGCATTATCACCGAATCTGTCAGCCATATACTTAGGGTCGAACTGAAGAGGCTGGTATATGGTCTGTACATATATCTTAGCATCCGGATTTACCTTCTTTATGCTGTCCGCAGCTTTCTGTATGTTCGGAACTATATGCTCTCCGATAATGCCGCCGCTGTATTTCTTATCCTTTGTATAGATATCCGGCTTGCCGCTTATCTCCTCAACAAGTTCACCGAGCTCACCCATAAATGCCAACTGATTTGTGAAAGAGCCCATGAGAGACTCCTTAAGCCCGCCCTTGCCATTGATGTTTATCATGGTAGTTATATCTGAAACAGTTGGGTTTGCTGGAATGTCAGCAGCTGTATAGCCCTCATTGAAGTAATTATTTTTTGTTGCGTAATCAAGCATAAAATTCGCAATATGCTCAATAATATCGTT
This sequence comes from Ruminococcus sp., assembly GCA_017616055.1. Classification (GTDB taxonomy): domain Bacteria; phylum Bacillota; class Clostridia; order Oscillospirales; family Ruminococcaceae; genus Ruminococcus. The sequence goes on along the minus strand of JAFZYX010000123.1, from coordinate 183 downwards.
TCCTCCTACAGAAATAACAACATATTCCGCATCTGCAAGATTTTTCTGCTGTTCTGCGCTGAAGGCCGACATTTTTTCAAGCATATCATCAGTATCATCGCCTGATTTTGCGTAGTTATACACATCACAGCCTAGATAATCGCCACATATCTCGCCGTAATTATGCTCTACAGCACCTTTTCT
>JAFZYX010000122.1 GCA_017616055.1 Ruminococcus sp. | reverse complement strand
CTCCAGCAGGATAAGCCAGATGACTATGTAATCGCAACAAACGAGACAAGAACCGTCCGTGAGTTTGTTGAAACTGCATTTAAGCACGTTGACATAGAAGTTGAGTGGAAGGGTACAGGTGTTGACGAAATCGGTATTAACAAAGCAAATGGCAAGACAATCGTTAAGATAAACAAAAAGTTCTTCCGTCCCGCAGAAGTCGACATTCTCCTTGGAGACCCGTCAAAGGCTGAAAAGGCTCTCGGTTGGAAGCGCGAAATCAACTTCTCTCAGCTCGTTGAGCGCATGGTAAAGAATGACCTTGCTCTCGTCGAAAAGGAAATAAAAGTCAAGGAAGTTATTGGCTAATTTAAAGCATATATAAGGGGATTTTTTATGAGCTTTGAAGTACTCAGATCTAAAAAAGGTGGATATGTAAAGAGTGATGTAATCGCAAAACTTGACGCACTTAATGCGGTATTATTAGGTCTGGAAAACGGTATGCCGCGCGAACAGGCTCTTGCCGAACTCAAAAAAACAGAACAGATTGAAATACGTAAGGAAAAGAGAGGTTTTTTTGGTGCCTCAGGATTTGACACCGAAGATACTGAAACCTATCTTGCAGACCTTATCGCAAAAATAGAAAAACTGATAGGCTAAAAGAACATCAAAGGTGGAGAAGTTGATTTGAGGATAACATTCGACGCTGTGCCCATATGCAGCGATAAAATGACGGGAATAGGCTGGTGCGAGTTGGGGCAAACCCAAACTCTCGCAGCACTCTTCCCAGAAAACAGATACGAATACAGCTTTTTCACAAGCGGTGACAATGAACGTGTAAAGCGTGTGAAAAAATTCGCAGGCAAGCACATAAAGCTCAATACTTCAGGTTTTTCAGGCTTTGCATATCGTGCCGTGAGCACATTTCTGCCTGTTCCCTATTCTCTTTTCTTCGGCAGAAAGTCTGATATCACGCACTTTTTCAACTACATCGTTCCACCATTCGTACACGGAAAAAAGGTTGTGACTGTACATGATATGGTTTACAAATCCTTTCCTGACACCGTCCGTGGTAGAACGAAATATATGCTTGATATTGGCCTGAAACGCTCTATGAAGCGCGCTGATCTTATAGTTACAGACTCAGAATTCTCAAAAAGAGAAATAGTCAAATATTTTCCGCAACATGAAAGCAAGATCCGTGTCGTTCCCTGTGGAGTCGATACTGAGCGCTTTCATCCATGTGATTCTCCCGAGCGCATCTCTAAGGTGAAAAAATCTCTAGAAATAGAAGGAGATTATTTCCTTTATGTAGGTACTATTGAACCAAGGAAGAACCTTGAACGCCTTATCACTGCATATGCAGCCTTTGTAAAAAAAGTAGGAGGAAACTCTCCAAAGCTTGTACTTGCAGGCGGAAAGGGATGGCTCGACCAGGGAATTTACAGCCGCGTTGAAAAGCTCGGCATGACTCAAAATATCATCTTTACTAAATATGTACCGTCTGAGGATATGAATCCCCTCATGTGCGGCTCGTTGGCATTTGTGTTCCCTTCCCTTTATGAAGGGTTCGGTATGCCACCACTCGAAGCTATGGCATGCGGCGTTCCCGTACTTGCTTCGGGTGAGGCTTCGCTGCCAGAAGTTACGGGAGACTGCGCTGTGATATGCGACGCTTATGATACGAAAAGCATAGCAGAAGGTATGTTTAAACTCTACAACAGTGAGAAACTCCGTAAAGAACTGAGCCAAAAGGGACTTCAGCGTGCACAAGGCTTCACATGGAAACGATCTGCGGAATTGCTCATGGATGTATACAGGGAGCTTGCAAAATGAAAAAGAAGCTTAACATACTTGAAGTAAACAAAGCTTATTTTCCGCATATTGGCGGTATCGAAACTCTAATAAGGCAATATTCTGAAGAACTCAACAGACTCGATGATGTCAGTGTAAAAACTCTTGTTTGCCGTGATGGACGGGGTAGGACTATCCGCGAGAAGATATGTGGAGTCGACATAACCCGTGCAGGAAGTTTCGGAACTTATTTCAAATGTCCGGTCTCACTTTCGTTCTTCGCTTATATGCGAAAAATGGCTAAAAAAGCCGACGTAGTCCATATACACGTACCTTTTCCGCTTGCTGACGCAGCTCTCATGCTTTCAGGTTACAAAGGTAAAGTGGTAGTATCGTGGCACAGCGATATTGTCAAGCAGAAGAAGCTTATGTTTTTCTATAAGCCCTTCATGCACTATCTGCTGAAAAGAGCAGACGTTATCCTCACAGCTACAGAGGGTCACGTTAAACACTCCCTTTATCTTCCAAACTATAAAAGCAAATGCAAGATACTTCCCTACGGCATAGTTCCTGAAGACTACCTCTCCGTAAAGCGTGTACCATTTCTGACGGAAAAGGCTTCAGACAGAAATCACGTAAAGGTGTTTTTCACAGGAAGGCTCGTCTACTACAAAGGAGTTGAGATCCTTCTGAAAGCCTTTGAATCAGTAAAAGGATGTGAACTGTTCATCGCTGGTACAGGAGACCTAAGTGACAAACTCAAGCACTTTGTTTCTACCCGAAATATTGGCGATAAAGTCCATTTTCTCGGATTTCTTCCAGATGAACAGCTGAAACAGGCTTATGCAGACTGTGATATTTTCGTGCTGCCATCAGTAGTTCCAAGTGAAGCCTTTGGAATAGTACAGCTTGAAGCCATGATATATGGCAAACCCATTATAAACACGGCTCTGAAATCCGGAGTACCCTACGTTAGTCTCAACGGTCAAACAGGAATAACCGTTCCGCCTTCAGACCCGAAAGCTCTCGCAAAAGCGATAAATACCCTTGCTGAGAACAGAGAGCTCCGCGAAAAATATGGAAAAGCTGCAGCACAGAGGGTAAAAAGCAGCTTCAATGAAAAGATAATACTGACACAGCTTTACGATATACTGAAATAAAATGATTTTGCAATGGAGGGTAGCCCCTTGAAAGCATTGATAATTGGTGCGGCAGGCTTTGTGGGCGGATATCTTATCCGTGAGCTCGGCTCAGCAGGCTGGGAAGTTCACGCGACTTGTCTGCCGAATGAAGAAATAAAAGAGAAATGTCATATCCACAGGCTGGATATTATGAAAAAGGACGATATAACACAGCTACTTAACGAAACTGTTCCTGATGTGGTTTATCACCTTGCCGCACAAAGCTCCGTATCGATCTCATGGAAAAAACCTCAGCTCACTGCAGAAATAAACGTCGTAGGAACCATAAACGTCCTCGAAGCCCTGCGTGAATCAAAAAAAGAGGGCACAAGGGTGATACTTATAGGCTCGGGCGAGGAATATGGCTATATTCGTGAAGGAGCTTGTCCCCTTTCAGAGTCTGAACCACTCAACCCAGGCAATATCTACGCTGCAACCAAAGCATGTCAGGGAATGCTGGGTGAGATTTACGCACGTGCTTATAAAATGGACATAATTATGGTGCGTGCTTTCAACCACTCTGGTCCATGTCAGAGCGAGATATTCGTTATTTCCGACTTCTGCAAGCAGATAGCAGAGATAGAAAAGGGCATACGCGAACCAGTTATCAATGTTGGAAACCTCTCTGCAAAGCGCGATTTCACCGATGTCCGCGACGTTGTAAAAGCGTACAGACTACTTGGTGAAAAGGGAAAAAGCGGTACAATATACAACATTGGCAGAGGAAAAGCGGTCTCAATACAGTTCATACTGGATACAGCTCTTTCCATGGCCAAAACATCAATAGAAGTCAAACAGGATCCTGGCCGAATGAGAGCCTCGGATATACCTGTCATAGAGCCTGATGTTTCGCGTATCCTCGCAGATACTGGCTGGAGAGCCAAAATAAGTATGGAGCAAACCATTGAGGATACTTTGAATTACTGGAGAGAACGGCTCATGGCTTACGGCTTGTCGCTGGGAAACAGCTGAAAAAGCCAAAGATAAGGAGTGAACAGAATGTCTGATATGAAGCTGACAAAAGACAGAATGCTTACATTCAGCGGACATGAAAAGATAAGTACCCTTAAGGCAGGGGAAAAGCTCACGGAATTCGGTGATAAACAGAATAATGCCAATGAGCTTCTAGCCGCAAATATTAATGACCTGATTAAAAGAGTATGTGCTCTTGAGGATCAGCAGTTGAAAACTACTGAGGTCATGCGCCGCATAGCCGACGAGCTGAATGCATTCAAAAAGGAGCTCGACCGCATACGTCTTGCGGAAAAACTTAACTCAGGTGCAATAGAACGCCTCGACCGTGCTATAAAACTGTCTGAAGGCGATGGAAAATAATATTATTATTTTAATGTGAATTTTTTCTCAAAGTCTTGACAATATACCTTTTTTGTTATATTATATATAAGTGGACACGATATTCCCGCAGCTTGAAAAAGTCCGTCGGACGCATATCTGTACATCATCAGGACTCAATCAACGGAGATTTGTGTAATTGCAGTCTCCGTTTTATTATTTTGGCGCAATGCCTTACTGAAAGAAGGTGTTATCATGGCAGAAGAGCTAATGGAACAACTTGATAATCATACCGCGTTCACGATACCTATTTTCGGCGGTATTCCTGTTCCCGATTCATGTGTGGTAACTTGGATAATAATCGCAGTGTTGGTGCTACTGTCCATTATACTAACAAGGAAGCTAAAAAAAGTACCTACTGGCTCTCAGTGCATACTTGAAGCTTTCATGGACTTCCTCGACAACTTCTTTAATGGTATACTCGGACCAAAGGGCAAAAAATACGTCCCTATACTCGAAACGTTCATTATTTACATAGGCTTTGCAAACATCATCGGTGTTTTCGGCTTCGTGCCGCCCACAAAGGATATAAATGTAACGGCTGCCCTTGCTGGAATGGCCATCATACTAGTACAGGCTTCGTTCATAATTGAAAAAGGTCCGATTAAATGGCTGAAAAGCTTCCTCAACCCGATAAATCTGCTTGACCTTGTCACAAGACCGCTGTCGCTGTGTATGCGACTTTTCGGTAACGTTCTCGGAGCTTTTGTTGTTATGGAACTCATAAAGCATCTCATACCGGGAGGAATCCCCGTTGTCGCAAGCGGATATTTCGATCTTTTTGACGGACTGCTTCAAGCATATGTATTTGCATTCCTCACCTCACTATATATGGCAGAGGCTCTTGAGGAAGAAGAAAAACACGAAAAAAAAGCTAAAAAAAGAGTACAGCTTCACGGAGGTAAATAAATATGGGAATCATTGCATTGGGCGCTGCTGTTGCCGTTCTTACTGGCGCAGGCGCAGGTATCGGTATTGGCTTGGCTACAGCTAAAGCAACAGAATCAATAGCAAAGCAGCCCGAGGCTAAAGGCGATATCAGAACCGCTCTCCTGCTGGGCTGTGCCCTTGCAGAGGCTACCGCTATCTACGGCTTCGTTATAGCGCTCCTTATAATCCTTTCACTTGGAAATAAATAACGATCTAACACTTGGAGGTATATAAAATGGGAATCATCGCATTAGGCGCCGCTGTTGCCGTTCTTACTGGTGCAGGCGCAGGTATCGGTATTGGCTTGGCTACAGCTAAGGCAACAGAATCAATAGCAAGACAGCCTGAGGCTAAAGGTGACATAAGAACAGCACTACTGCTGGGCTGTGCCCTAGCTGAGGCTACCGCTATCTACGGCTTCGTTATAGCGCTCCTTATTATTCTTTCACTCGGAAGCAAATAAGCTGCTGCAAATTCACATAAGGAGGGCAAATAATGCTTAAATTTGAATTTTGGAGCATTTTCTGGGCAGTTTTCAATACGATACTACTTTTCGTGCTGCTCAGGATATTCCTTTTCAAGCCTATAAATAAAATGAAAAGCGAGCGCACCCGTACTATCCAGGATAATCTCGACTCAGCTGAGAAAGCAAAGACCGAAGCAGAGGAACTCCGTCAGCAGTACGAGGACTCAATCAGCGAAGCAAAAGAAAAGGCTAATCAGATAATCATGAAAGCTCATGAGGACGCTGAAAACGAGAGAGCTGCTATCATTAAAAAGTCTCAGGAAGAGGCTGAAAAGATAGTTTCAGAAGCTGACAAAACAATAGAGAACGAGAGAAAACGTGTCCTACGTCAGGCCCAATCTGAGATAGCTGACCTTGCTATAGAGGCTGCTTCAAAGATCATCGGTGAAAATGTTGACGACGAAAAGAATCGTCGTCTTGTAGATAAGTTTCTTTCCGAAGAGGAGGCTAAAAAATGAGAGACTCAGACAGAGAGCTGATAAAAGAGCTTGTCCGTCTTGACGTTTCTCAGACAGACTGCTCTGAAACAAGGAAGGTGCTCGAGGCATGCCCCGATCTTGGGGACACTCTTTCAAATCCACTTGTCACACATGACGAGAAAAGAGCCATAATTAACAAGCTTTTCCCTGAAAGTATGCAGAAATTCCTGTTCAATGCAGTCCGTGGAGGAGCTATTGGACGCATTGACGAAATACTTGACGAATACGAGGACATTCTCCTTGACAAACAGGGCAGTATTAAGGCTGTAGTACGCTATGTTACGCCTCTTACCGAAGCTCAGCAGGCAGATCTCAGACAATTTATCATGGATAAATTCGTTAAAGAGGACGTTGATATTGAATACAAGCACGATCCAGAGATAATAGGCGGCTTCATCCTCAATGCAGGTGACCTCGAATACGACAAGAGCTATCGTACAAGTCTCCGTCTCATGAAGGACACTCTGCAAAACAAGGCTACAGAATACGTTGATTTGGTTTCTTCATCTAAAAGCAAGAACAGTGATATTATCTCTGTACTCAAGACAGAGGTGCGTGATTTTGACGTAAAATCTGGAGCTACAGAAACAGGCTTCGTTACACGCCTCGGTGATGGAATTGCAAGGGTTTACGGTATGAACTCCGTAATGTACGGCGAGCTTGTAGAATTTGAGACAGGTATCAGAGGTATAGTTCAGAACCTCGAAGAAAAGTCAATCGGAGTAGTTCTTCTCGGAGATGACCACGGTCTTACAGAGGGCTCCTCCGTTATAAGAACATGCAAAAGAGCAGGTATCGGTGTAAGTGACGAGCTCCTCGGACGAGTAGTTGACGCTCTCGGTGCACCAATAGACGGTCTCGGACAGATAAAAGCCGAGGATTACTTTCCTATCGAGCGCGAAGCTCCCAGTGTTATCGAGCGTAAGCCTGTAAATACACCTCTACAGACAGGTATACTTGCTATAGACTCGATGTTCCCTATCGGCCGCGGTCAACGTGAGCTCATAATAGGTGACAGACAGACAGGAAAAACTTCTATCGCTGTTGATACAATCATAAATCAAAAAGGTCAGGACGTTATCTGTATCTATGTTGCCATAGGACAGAAATCCTCAACTGTTGCACAGATAGTAAATAATCTCAAAAAGTACGGCGCTATGGATTATTCGATAGTTGTATGTGCTTCTGCAAGTGATCCTGCACCTTTCCAGTATATCGCACCTTATTCGGGTACGGCTATCGCAGAATACTTCATGTCAAAAGGCAAGGACGTTCTCATAGTTTATGATGATCTTTCTAAGCACGCTGTTGCATACAGAGCTATGTCCCTGTTGCTTCACCGTCCACCAGGACGTGAAGCTTATCCAGGTGATGTATTCTACCTGCATTCAAGACTTCTCGAACGTTCGAGCCGGCTTGACGACGAACATGGCGGCGGTTCGCTTACAGCTCTACCTATCATAGAGACCCTGGCAGGCGATATCTCCGCATATATTCCTACAAATGTAATATCTATCACCGACGGTCAGATATTCCTAGAGAGTGAACTATTCAACTCAGGTCTCCGTCCTGCGGTAAACTATGGACTTTCCGTATCCCGTGTAGGCGGCGCGGCACAGACAAAAGCTATGAAAAAAGCTTCTGGAAATCTACGTATTGACCTTGCTCAGTTCAAGGAAATGGAGATATTCACTCAGTTCTCCTCAGAGTTGGATCAGTCCACAACTGAGCTTCTAGATCACGGTCATATGCTTACAGAACTGCTCAAGCAGCCTCTGTACAATCCGCTACCGCACTATGAGCAGGTGATACTTCTCTATGCTGCACAGCACGACTTCTTCAAGGGCATCCCCCTCAAAGATCTGAGAGAATACCGCACAGACCTCATGAACTATATCAGAAGTTACGGTCAGGACATAATCTCCGAGATTGAGGAAAATAAGATTCTCACTGACGACCTAGCGGAACGTATTGATAGAATAATCACGGCTTTTGAAGAATAAGGCGGTGAACTGCTATGCCAAATATTAGAGAAATCCGCGAAAGGATTGGAAGTATCCAGCAGATACTGAAAATAACTAACGCTATGTACCTCATGTCATCTTCAAAGCTCAAAAAGGCAAGGGCTTCTCTTGAGTGTACAGAGCCTTACTTCTATAAGCTCCAATCAACTATTGAAAGTGTTCTGGAGCATACTCCACACACACGCCAGCTTTACTTCGACAGACGTGCAGATATTCCAGAAGATAAACGTAAAAAAGGATATATCGTAATTACTGGTGACAAGGGACTATGCGGAAGCTACAATCATAACATAATGAAATATACCGACCAGAAACTGGACGAAGCCGTTGATCTTGACAACTGTTACCTCTTTGTCATGGGACAGGTTGGAAGAATGTACTACCAGCGCCGCATAAATAGTGGAAAAAAGGCTTCTGTAGATGGCGAGTTTCTTTATACTACTCAGAATCCTACACTTTACAGAGCACGCGAAATAGCTGAGCTAGTACTTGATAAGTTTGAAAAGCACGAACTCGACGAAGTTTACCTTATCTATACAGATATGGTCAGCTCGAACGTTCAGGAGCCAAGAACTCTCCGACTTCTCCCATTTGAGAGAAAGCATTTCGGAAAGGCTGCCGACGGTACTATGAAAAAACTTCCCAAAGCTTCGTTTATGCCATCACCTGAGGAAGTTATGAATTATCTTATCCCCCAGTACGCGAAGGGCATAATCTACGGTGCTATGGTTGAGGCGTTCTGTTGTGAGCAGCAATCGCGAATGACGGCTATGGACGCAGCAACCACAAGCGCAAAGGACATGATAAAAGACCTTTCGCTCCGCTATAATAGAGCAAGACAAGCGGCTATCACTCAGGAGATAACGGAGGTATGCGGCGGAGCTCAGTCAGTAGAGGAATGATTTTATGGCCCCCAAAATGACTATTATTTCTCTTATCTCAGCAGTTAGCTTTTCATTCTTTACGTTTGTAAATGTATTTGAAATGAACGCAAAACTTCAAGAAGCTCAGAATGATACGTATAATTATAACAGTGAAGTCCTCGCCAATCCTTATTCAACGCCGATTTTCGGCTTACTGGCCTGCATTTCACTTTTACTGTTCATCTGCTTCGGTACGGTATGGATCACAGGCAGGATCTGCAAGCGGTCCGATCCCTATCTGGTATTTGCGGTCACGAGCGGGGTGATATGTCTCGGAACCCTCATAGTAGCACTGGCAGCTTCGGCCGATGATCTGAAGACTCATACGCTGATGACTGTGTTATCACGCGCAAGCTTTTTATCGATATGGATGATAACAGTACTTCCGTTCACGCTGATAATACTGATCGCCGACCTGATCTTATGGCACAGATACAAAAAAGACCGACGCAGGAAAAATGAAACGAGCGGCCGTGAATAACACACAAAACACGGGCCGCCAAAGGCAGCCCATACAGAAAAAATGATATACCCACAATTCTCTTAAAAAGGAGAAAAAAATGGAAAAAGGCAGAATAACACAGGTCATCGGACCTGTTATAGATGTCGAGTTCAGCACAGGAAAGCTCCCAATGATAAGGGATGCACTCACCGTTGAGGTCGACGGAAAAAAGCGCGTTATGGAGGTCGCTCAGCATATGGGCAACCACATCGTGCGGTGTATAATGCTGGCGTCCAGTGAAGGACTCAGCAAGAATATGGAAGTCAGCTCTACAGGTACATGTATAAAAGTGCCTGTCGGCGAAGAAACTCTTGGACGTATGTTCAATGTTCTCGGCGAACCTATCGACAAAAAAGGCGACGTTGTTACCGAAGAAAAATGGGAAATACATAGAAAAGCTCCTACTTTTCAGGATCAAAGTCCTGTTGTAGAAGTACTCGAAACAGGTATAAAAGTCATCGACCTTATTGCACCTTACGCTAAAGGTGGTAAAATAGGACTATTCGGTGGAGCTGGTGTCGGAAAGACAGTCCTCATTCAGGAACTCATCAGAAATATCGCTACTGAGCACGGCGGCTACTCTATATTCACAGGGGTAGGCGAACGTTCTCGTGAAGGCAACGATCTCTGGAACGAAATGCAGGAATCAGGAGTTATCTCCAAAACTGCTCTCGTTTTCGGTCAAATGAACGAACCTCCTGGATCGCGTATGAGAGTTGCTCAGACTGGTCTTACTATGGCGGAATACTTCCGTGACCGTGAACACAAAGACGTTCTTCTCTTCATCGACAACATCTTCCGTTACGTGCAGGCTGGCTCTGAAGTTTCAGCGCTTCTTGGACGTATGCCATCTGCCGTTGGTTATCAGCCTACTCTTGCTACGGAAGTCGGTGAGTTGCAGGAGCGTATCACTTCCACAAAGAACGGATCTATCACGTCAGTACAGGCTGTGTACGTCCCTGCAGACGACCTTACAGACCCTGCACCTGCAGTTACTTTCGCTCACCTTGATGCTACTACTGTTCTTTCACGTAAGATTGTTGAGCAGGGTATATACCCTGCTGTGGATCCACTTGAGTCCAATTCACGTATTCTTGAGCCCGAGATAGTCGGAGAGGAGCACTACAAGGTTGCAAGACAGACACAGGAGCTTCTTCAGAAGTATAAAGAGCTCCAGGATATCATCGCAATACTTGGTATGGAAGAACTCAGTGACGAAGATAAGCTTGCAGTTTACCGCGCAAGAAAAATTCAGAAATTTCTCTCACAGCCATTCAATGTTGCAGAGAATTTCACTGGTCTAAAGGGTAAGTATGTACCGCTTAAGGACACAATCGAGGGCTTCAAGGCTATCATCGACGGCGATATGGACAAGTACCCAGAATCTGCTTTTCTCATGGCTGGAACTATCGATGATGTTCTCATGAAAGCACGTCAGATAGACGAGTAATAAAGGAGGCGGCTGACTATGGCTAGGACCTTTCACCTCGAAATAATTGCTACAGACCGTATTTTTTTTAGCGGCGAAACCGAGCACCTTGTTGTTACGGCTATAGACGGACTTCTTGGAATCATGGCAGGGCATGAGCCACTGGTAACCTCGCTCCCAACAGGAGAGCTTAAATACCTTGTTGACGGCGTATGGAAGTACGCTGCTATATCTGAAGGTTTCATACAGGTAATGCCGGATTCTTCTATTATACTTGCAGACACCTGTGAGCTTCCAGAGGAGATTGACATCAAACGGGCTCAGGAAGCAAGAGAGCGTGCCGAAGAACGACTCAGGCAGAAACAGAGCATCAAAGAGTACTATGAAACTCAGGCTGCTCTTAACCGTGCTATGAATCGATTAAAAATATCCCAGAAACATTTCAAGTAAGGGAAAATGCACTCCGTATTTGGAGTGCATTTTTTGAATTAAGCTTATAAAGATAACACACTTGATCCCCCTGTTCAACACAAATTAATGCGAGGTTTTGCATATGAAAAACGATATTCGTGATGCACTTTTAAATAAATGTATAGATTTTTTCAATAATATCCACAAAAGTGCCGAAACTGACGAACATTTCGGTACACCGCCAGAAACTATTCTGATAATATTCGGGAAAGATCAAGACAACAATGAATGGAAACCTGTTTCGGAAAGGGAGGCTGTTTTTCGCTACTCTAAGCAGAGCATTCAGGAAGCAGCAATAGACGCTGTTCCCGACGAAACTACGAACGGAATGTATGTCAAAGAAGCTTCTGCTCAAATTTATACCAATAAAAACGGAGAGGCATTTATAACATACCGTTTCGGTAAAAAATATGAACGGTGCTATCGCTATACTGTCAGAAACATAAACAGGAACATATTACTTACTCAAGAAATGCTCATATGGGTATCCTGAACATAGTTGCATATTACAATTTGTTCATAATTCCAAATTTAAGCAAGTGTAATTGTGCATATTTTTGAAACGGAGACTTTTTCCGCTGAGATACTTGACTTTTTTGCAAAAATATAGTACAATTATTGTAATTGTCAAAGAGACAGGAATAAAGGGCTTATGTCTATTCCACACATTGGGGGAATAGTCTCAAAAGCCCGATTTTTAGGAGGCATGACTGTGAAAAAGACAGGCAAAAAAACTTTCTTCATTGTCGTTGCTTTTATCGCTGTATTCGCTGTTACAGCCGTTATGGGTATTGATAAACTCTTCGGCGATAACAGAACTACTTATGTCAAGGGCGTTGACGATATCCGTCTTGGTATAGATATCAAGGGCGGCGTTGACGTTACTTTCGGTCCCGCAGGCGATTTCGACGCTGATGCCGATCAACTCGCTTCCGCTACCGAGGTAATCAAGACTCGACTTGCTTCTCTCGGTATCACCGATAACGAAGTTTACAGCGACGAAAAAAGCGACAGAATTATCGTCCGCTTCCCTTGGAAGGTCGGCGAAACAAACTTCGATCCCGAGGCTGCCGTTAAGGAACTCGGTGAAATGGCTGAACTGACATTCCGTAAGGGCACAGATACAACCACTGACGAGGACGGAAATACTATCCCGTCAGGCGAACTGGTCCTCAACGGCGACGACATCGAATCCGCACAGATGGGTTATATGCCTACTGAAGACGGTTCAGGTGCTGAGTACATTGTAAGCCTCAAGCTCAAGACCAGCGGAGAGAATGGTGAAAAGTCAGGATCAGAGAAATTCGCTGAAGCTACTTCAGAGTTGGCAGGTACTGAAACACCTATCTCAATCTGGATGGATAATACCATGATTTCAGCTCCGAGAGTAAATGACGCTATTTCAAACGGAAGTGCTCAAATCTCAGGTAGTTTCACCGCTGAAACCGCTACAAAGCTCGCTAATCAAATCAACTCTGGTGCTCTCCCATTCAAAATGGAAACAAAGAGCTTCAGAACTATTTCACCTACAATGGGTGAAGGTTCACTTGACGCTATTCTTCTTGCAGCTCTTATCGCATTCTGCTTTATTGCAGTATATATGATAGTTCTCTACAGACTCCCAGGAGTTGTTGCTGTTATTGCACTCTGCGGTCAGGTTGCAGGTTCTCTTGCAGCTATTACAGGCTGGTTTGGATTCATGAACGGCTCAACGCTAACTATCCCAGGTATCGCAGGTATCATACTTGCAGTCGGAATGGGCGTTGATGCTAATATCATTACAGGCGAGCGTATCAAGGAAGAACTCAGAACAGGCAAGTCTCTCGACGCTTCTATCAAGATTGCTTACAAGAAGGCTTTCTCTGCTATCCTTGACGGTAACATCACCAATGTTATCATCGCCGTTATCCTCATGGGTGCTTTCGGTGTTCCCGACAGTTTCTTCTCGAAGATCCTTAACAAGACTATCTTCTTCGCATTCGGCGCTACTGCTGAGGGCGTTGTTTACTCCTTCGGATTTACCCTGCTCGCAGGCGTTATCTGCAACTTTATCTTCGGAGTATTTGCTTCAAGACTTATGGTAACATCACTCTCCAAGTTTAAGTGCTTCAAAAACAGAAAGCTTTACGGAGGTGACGAAAAATGAGTAAAAACCAGACTCAGACAGAAAAAGTAAGCACTCCCGAAAAGGTTTATAACTTCTGTTCCAAGAAAAAACTCATCCTTGGTGTTATCATTACTGTTCTCATCGTATTCATAGCCGGTGCAATAATCAGAGGTATACATCTTGCTATCGAGTTCAAGGGTGGTACACTCATTACTTATACCTATCAAGGCGATATCAATACTAACGATGTTGCATCTGCTGTTAAAGAAATTGTTAATTCAAATGTTACAGTAAGAACAGGTGAGAGCCTCGATTCCGGAGGAAAACAGGTTACTATCTCCTTTACCTCTGATCAGGGACTTACAGCTGATAGACAAACAGAACTCACAGCAGCTCTCAGAGAAAAATTCGCAGAAAATGACCTCGTTATCTACGACTCAAACGATGTTAACCCTGCATCAGGACGTGAATTTCTGCTTAAGTGTTTCATTGCAGTACTCTTTGCAGCATTCATAGTTATCATCTATATTGCTATCAGATTTAGAAATATCGGTGGTTGGTCGGCTGGTGTATGCTCCATTTTCGCTCTCTGCCTCGATATTTTCGTAGCTTTCACAACTACGGTAGTTTGTGGATTCAGCATTGATTCCAATATCGTTGCCGTCATCCTTACTATCCTCGGTTACTCTATCAACAACACAATCGTTATCTACGATAGAATCAGAGAAAACCGCAAGCTTATGCCAAAGGCTTCACTCAATGAGCTTATCAATGTAAGCTGCACTCAGTCTCTTACAAGATCTATTAGAACTTCTATCACAACTATCGGTACAATGCTCATCATTACTATAGTTGTTCTTGCAACAGGATACAAGTCGCTGCTTAGCTTCTCAGTACCGCTTATGATGGGTCTTATCTCTGGTACGTTCTCCTCACTCTTCGTTGCACCTGTAACATGGTCATGGTGGAAGAACAAGACCGCAGCAAAGAAAAAGAGCTCAAAGTAATATCAAAGGACCGTTCGCAAGAGCGGTCTTTTTTTATTTATAATTTGCATTTCACTGTATTCATCCCTGCAAACTAATCTCTATTCACTAAACTCTCGCTCTTGATATTTAGAAAATAATATGATATAATAAGTAACAGAATTACCGAAAGGAGTGGTAACGTGGCAAAGCTCAAATTCACAGAAAAAAATGGCGAGGTATGCATAATCTGCAAATTTGTTGGCAGCGAAATGCTCAACGATGCAGAATACCAGTATTTCATAGACAACCGCATTAAGGGCTGGCTCGTTCCCGATGCACTTTCCGACGATAAGCTCGTTTTTACAGGTGCCCGTGGCTTACCACTTATAAACATACTTAAAAACGGTATAGACAAGTCACAGTATTTTCGAATTATCCTCAATCTGCTCAACATTCTTGAAATAGCAGACAAATGCGGTTTTAACATGCAGAATATCGTTCTTGACCCCAATTATATCACTGCAGAGCCTCCAAAAATGGAGATTCACCTCTTCTATCTTCCTCTTTGGTACAACGAGAGTACTAACGACGGTATTATAAACTGCCTGCGTAAGATTTCCTCTTATGCCAATTACAGCTCGCAGTATGATTACGACCGTATCGACAGTTTTATGAATTTTGTTATGAGTAAACCTAAATTTAGCATTTATGGGACAAAAGAGCGTATACGCACAGAAGCTCCCGAGCTTTTTGCTCTTCCTGACCGCAGTGAATTCAGCAGACCTGCCTCTCAGAGCGCAAGTAGTGTACTCAAGCCTCAAACGTCGCACCCCGCAAATAACACGGGCGATACTCATCCGTTTGTGGTACCAAAAGCTGCAAAAAAAGCAGTTCCTCTTTTCAGTAGACCCGAGCCGAAATCCATTCCCCCTCTTGCGTTTGAAAAGAAACCAGTACTTCCCGAGCTGATAAAAAAGGAAATTCCACACACTTCTCAAACTTTTCCTACACTTACGCGCAGATCTACAGGAGTTTCGGTGAATATCGACAGACCTGTTTTCAGGATAGGCAAGGAGCGCGACCGTGTTGATTTCTGCATAACAGAAAACCGCACAGTCAGCCGTCATCATGCAACTATCTATTGCCGTGACGGTTCATGTTTCATAGAGGACAACAATTCTACAAACAAAACATATATCAATGGTACTCCAATTATCCCCGAAAGGGAGATAAAACTCAAGGACGGTGACGTTATAAAGCTGTCCAATGAGGAATTTGATTTCACAGACAGGTAAAACAATATGAAATACATTGCAACCTGCGATACAGACGCAGGTATCTCGAAATATAATAATCAGGACAGCGTTTGTGTCAAAACTGCCGATACAGGCAATGGTAAGGCCGCTCTTGTCTTGGTTTGCGACGGAATGGGTGGCCTTTCCCGTGGAGAACTGGCAAGCGCAGAGGTGATTCGCAGCTTTGCGGAATGGTTCGATAGCGAACTTCCCTTTGAGCTCCTTGACTGGGACTGGGAAACTGCCGCAAGAAACGTTATCAGCCGCCTTAGAAGGCTCAATGCCATGATGGTGGATTACGGCTTGAGAGAACATATGCAGCTCGGAACTACTGCAACAGGAATCATAGCAGTAAATACAAAACTTATGACATTCCATGTTGGCGACACACGCATATATAAGATATCCGACAGGCTTAGTCAGCTCACCGACGATCACACCTTCGTCAACCGTGAGGTCAAGAATGGCAGAATGACTCCGGAAGAGGCTAAAATTGATCCACGCAGAAATGCTCTTGTTCAGTGCGTGGGCGTTACCGCCGATATCTTCCCAGAAGTCAAACTTGGAGATATCGAAAACGGTGCAAACTATATGATATGCTCCGATGGATTCCGTCATGTGCTCACAGAAAAAGAACTCTATGAAGGGCTTTCTCCAGAAGCAGTCTCATCAAAAACGGATATGCAAAAAAAGCTCCGCGAACTTATCGAAACAGTTAAGACTAGAGAGGAAAACGACAATATAACTGCCGCAATGTTCCGCGCCGAGTTCTGAACCAACTTTTTTCGCAGTAAAGCATTAACAAAGGAGACCACTTATGTCAACAGGTGAGATTCTTGTCATCGCAGCCGCTGTAGCGCTGTTTATAATAATCAATATAATTATGTGGAGCATTATCTTCGCAAAGGAACGAAAAAACGCCTTGAAAACCACGGAGTCCGAGACTGAAATCGTTCCTGAACGAAAAGACATAAAGCTCCCTGACACTGTTCCGGCATCAGCAGCCGAAATGGGTTTTAAATTGCTGGAAAACACTGTTATTGTTCATACAGACGACAGAATATAGGAGAATAATATGGACAAATCCGAAATACTCCGCAAGCAGGAAATGAAAGCAAAAGAAATGGCTCATAATCTCACACTTCTTAACAAGTGTAACAAGACATATAAAAGGATTATTATCGCATATCTTTTTTCTCTAACTTTTTTTCCGCTTTTATCTTTTTTTCTTATGCTTGGAAGCGTTTTTGCGGACGATACTATATTTCTGACCTTTGAGAGCTTTGTAGTTTACTCACTGGCGATATATTGTGCCTGGCAGGCTGCTTACAAGAAACGTGACCTCTTTGTGCTTTTTACTGGTGGACTGGCTGTGTTAAATCAGGTAATCCTTACTATTTTCAAGCATTACGCAAATGGAGAGTACCTTAAATATTTCAAATTTGACTCCGTAGGCTATACCAACAGGATACATTTAGCAGTACTATTGATAATCCTTATAATAACTGCCATAAATATGAAAACCAACATAATTTTTCATAAGCTCGAAGAAGCCGATGGCTACCCTCATTTCAATGAGCGATTCTTTGATCAGGACATGACGAGCCGTCAGATTAAAATACGTGACCCTTATCAGGAAAAATTAGACAATCTCAAAAAAACTGCTTCGGATCAGATGACAGAGCTGACCATAGGAAGCACGAAACTTAATGCTCATGAAGATAATTATAGAAACGAATACATGGATGATGTATAAATTATACAGAAATCAGGCAGAATTTCATTAAAACTAAGGCGGCTCTAAGTCGCCTTTTTTATTGACACGAAAGCTGTATGATGATATAATTAAAGTGATATACTTTGCGCTGAACGCGTACATCAATTTTCATTTTAAAGGAGTAAATTTCAAATGAGCAGTAATATAAACAGCTATGAAAGCCCATTCTGCACACGTTATGCAAGTGAGGAAATGCAGTACATTTTCTCTGCGGATAAGAAATTCACCACCTGGAGAAAGCTATGGGTCGCTCTTGCAAGAGCCGAAATGAAGCTCGGTCTGCCTATCACTGAAGCACAGGTTAAGCAACTCGAAGAGCACATTAACGACGTGGACTATGAAATGGCGGCTGAGCGCGAAAAAATAACTCGCCACGATGTTATGGCTCATGTTTTCACATATGGTAAGGCTTGTCCAGATGCAGCCGGCATCATACATTTGGGCGCTACTTCATGCTATGTCGGTGACAATACCGATGTTATCATTATGCGAGATGCTCTTAAGGTTGTACGCAGGAAGCTCCTGAACGTAATGAGCAACCTTGCAAAGTTCGCTAACGAGTATAAATCACTCCCATGTCTCGCTTATACACATCTCCAGCCTGCACAGCTAACAACTGTAGGCAAGAGAGCAACTCTCTGGCTTAATGAACTACTTATGGACTTCCAGGATCTAGAGTACAGAATGTCCACACTGAAACTCCTCGGTTCAAAAGGAACAACAGGTACTCAGGCTTCATTCATGGAACTTTTCGAAGGTAATACCGACAAAATCAAGAAGTTAGAGCAAATGATTGCAGAGGAAATGGGTTTTGATGCTGTGGTTCCTGTTTCAGGACAAACCTACTCACGTAAGGTAGATTCAAAGGTGCTGGAACTTCTCAGTGATATAGCACAATCCGCGAGCAAATTCTCAAACGATATGCGCATACTCCAATCCTTTAAGGAAATGGAAGAGCCCCGTGAGAAGAAGCAAATAGGCTCTTCCGCTATGGCTTACAAACGCAATCCTATGCGCTGTGAGAGAATAACCTCTCTTGCACGCTATGTAATGATTGATAGTCTCAACCCTGCATTCACTGCAGGCACACAGTGGTTTGAAAGGACTCTTGACGACTCTGCTAACAAGCGTATCAGCGTAGCAGAAGCTTTCCTTGGTGTTGACGCAATATTAAATATTATGCTCAACGTTACAAACGGTATAGTTGTATACCCAGAAATGATACGTCGCCGAGTTATGGCAGAGCTTCCATTCATGGCAAGCGAGAACATAATGATGGATGCTGTAAAGAAGGGTGGAAACCGTCAGGAACTCCATGACCGTATTATGGATTACTCAATGGAGGCAGGTGCCAATGTAAAAGTAAAGGGCCTTGACAACAACCTATGTGAG